>DATIVP010000138.1:0-1564 GCA_035465755.1 Acidimicrobiales bacterium
AGGGAGGGTGCGGCCGCCCGTGAGCGCCGCGAGCGGGCTCCCTGGCGCGAGGTACAGCGCGCCGTAGATCGCGAAGCTCGCGACGAGGAGCGTGCCGACGAGCATCAGCAGCCGCCGTACGACGAAGGACAGCACGCGCCCTACCTCCTGAGGTCATGGCGCAGCTCGAGGCGCGCTATCACCTCGACGAGCCGTTCCTCACCCGCTACTGGATCTGGCTCACCTCCGCGCTGCACGGCGACCTGGGGGAGTCCATCCCGCTGCACGAGAAGGTGTCGACGATCATCGCCCAACGCGTGGGGGTGACCCTGAGCCTGGTGCTGCTCACGTCGGCCATCATCGTGGTGGTGGGGGTCGGACTGGGCATCCTGGGTGCGCTCGGCAGGGGATGGGTGGACACCGGCGTCCTGTTCACCTCCACCGTGTCGGCCGCCCTCCCCGCGTTCGCGGCGGCGGTTCTCCTGCAGTTCGTGTTCGGCGTGATGCTGGGCTGGTTCCCGGTGTTGGGGACAGGCAACGGGTTCGTCGACAGCCTCCGCCACCTGACCTTGCCCGCGCTCGCGCTCGCCGCCACCTCTGTCGCGCTCGTGACCCGCGTGACGAGGACGGCGGTGCGTGAGGAGCTCGACAAGGAGCACGTGCAGACCGCCGTCAGCCGTGGCCTGCCGTGGTCGCAGGTCGTGCGCCGGCACGTGCTGCGCAACGCCGCCATCCCGATCACCACCGTGGTCGGCATCACCATCGCGAGCCTCATCGCGCTCGCGGCGGTGGTGGAGACGGCCTTCGGGCTCAACGGTCTCGGGGCCTACCTCGTGCAGGCGGCGCAGAACAAGGACTTCGCCGTCGTGCAGGGCATCAGCCTCGTGCTCGTGTTCGCCTTCGTCATCACCAACGTGGTCATCGACATCGCCTACGCGTTGCTCGACCCGCGTGTGACCCTCGGGAGCCGTGCCCAGTGAGCACCGAGATCCTCGACCCGGTCGCCGACACCGAGCAGTCCTCGCCAGACCGTCGCCGCCTGCGCGCGATCGGGTGGCTCGGCTGGGTCAGTATCGCTGTGATCGTGGTCGCGCTCCTCCTCGCGATGCTCGGCCCGCTGGTGCGCCCGTTCGACCCCAACGCCAGCGACCTGTCCTTCGCCAACGTGGGCCCGTACGGCCCGCACCTGCTCGGCTTCGACGGGCAGGGCCGCGATGTCCTCAGCCGCCTCATGGCCGGCGCGCGCACGACGGTCTTCGGGGCGGCGTTCGTCGCGATCATCTCCGTGCTGATCGGGACGACGCTCGCGATCACCACGGCGTGGTTCGGGGGGAAGTTCGACGCGAGCGTGTCCGCGGGGATCGACGTGCTCTTCGCGTTCCCCGGCATCCTGTTGGCGGTCGTGGCGGCGGCGGTCTTCGGCCCGAGCCTGTTCTCGGCCGGCCTCGCGCTGGCGATCGCCTACTCGCCGTACGTCGCTCGCGTCCTGCGCGGTGCAGCCCTCAGGGAGCGGGCGATGGCCTACATCGCCGCCCTCGAGGTTCAGGGTTTCGGCGCGTGGCGGCTGTGCGTGCGGCACCTGCTG
>DATIVP010000139.1:0-1890 GCA_035465755.1 Acidimicrobiales bacterium
CAAGGTCATCTACGCGCGCCGCCAGCAGGTGATCGCCGGCGAGGACATCCACGACGCGACCATCGCGATGATCGAAGAGCAGGTGGCGCGCGCCGTCACCGAGCGCCTGGACAGCGAGTTCGCCGAAGAGTGGGACCTGCCCGCGCTGCTCGTGGACCTGCAGACCTTCTACCCGACGCGCCTCGACGTGGCCACCCTGGAGACCTACGACGACCGTGACGACGTGGTGGCCCTGGTGCAAGAGGAGGCCGTGACCCTCTACACGCAGAAGTGCGAGGACTTCGCCGGGGGCCTGGAGATGGCCAAGGAGATCGAGCGTGACGTCATGCTCCAGATCCTCGACCAGCGCTGGCGCGACCACCTCTCGGACATGGACTACCTGCGCGACGGCATCCACCTGCGCCAGGTGGCCCAACAAGACCCGCTGACCGCGTGGCAGAAGGAGGGCTACTTGATGTTCGAGCACCTCCTCGAGGCCGTCGACAGCGACTTCGTGCGCTACATCACCCACGTGGAGACGATGGTCGAAGAGGAGCCCACGATTGATGCGGGCCTCGAGCGGGCGATCACCAACGCGGTGGAGATCGCTCCCGGCGCCGTCGACCTTCCGGGGCACGCCGCCCCGGTCAAGAAGGAAGGCGAGAAGATCGGTCGCAACGAGCCGTGCTGGTGCGGTTCGGGTCGTAAGTTCAAGCAGTGCCATGGCCGACCCTAAGGCGGAGAACGCGCTGCGCGACGCCCAGGCCAGCCTCGACCAGCTCGAGGAGCGCTGGCGTGCGGCGAGCGAGTACCTCAAGATCGAGTCGAACCGCTCTCGCTTCCGCGAACTCGCCGTCGCCGTCGAGGCGCCCAACCTCTGGGACGACCAGGACCGCGCGCGCGAGATCACGACCGAGTTCGGTCGCCTCAGCGCCGACCTGGAGTCCTTCGACCGCCTCGGGGCCGCTCTCGAGGATTGCCGAGTGCTGGTGGACTTCTCGCGAGACGCGATTCTCGAGGGCGAGGCCGACTGGTCACTTCTCAACGAGCTCGAGAGCAGCGTCGACTCCCTGGAGAGCGAGCTGACCGCACTCGAGGTCCAGAGCCTCTTCTCGGGACCCTACGACGAGAACGACGCCATCGCCGAACTGCACGCGGGCGCCGGTGGCACCGACGCCCAGGACTGGACCGAGATGCTGGTGCGCATGTACGTGCGCTGGGCCGAGCGGCGCGGCTTCGGGGTCGAGATCGACGAGGCCACCGAGGGCCAGGAGGCGGGGCTGCTGTCGGCGACGTTCATCGTCAAGGGTCGCTTCGCCTACGGCTGGCTCTCGGCCGAGCGCGGGGTGCACCGGCTGGTGCGCATCAGCCCCTTTGACTCCCAGGCCCGCCGCCAGACCAGCTTCGCCAGCCTCGACGTCACGCCGCTGCTCGCCGACAACGCCGCCGAGGTAGAGATCGACGAGAAGGACCTGCGCGTGGACACCTACCGCTCCTCAGGCGCGGGCGGCCAGCACGTGAACAAGACCGACTCGGCGATTCGCATCACCCACCTGCCCACCGGCATCGTCGTGAGCTGTCAGAACGAGCGCAGCCAGCACCAGAATCGCGCGCGCGCCCTGCAGATCCTCGAGGCCAAGCTGGCCGAGCGCGCCCGCGCCGAGCGCCAGGCCGAGATGGACGCCCTCTCGGGAGATCGCGGCGACAACGCGTGGGGCTCGCAGATCCGCAGCTACGTTCAGGCGCCCTACCAGTTGGTCAAGGACCACCGCACCGACCACGAGACCGGCAACGTCGACGCCGTGCTCGATGGCGACCTCGACGCGTTCATGGAGGCCGAACTGCGCCGCCAGCGCTCGCGCGAGGGAGCGAGATCCTAAGAATCGCGATTTCGCATACTCACAAGGCGTC
>DATIVP010000140.1:0-2259 GCA_035465755.1 Acidimicrobiales bacterium
ATCTTGGCGGCCTTGCCACGCAGATCGCGCAGGTAGTACAGCTTCGCGCGGCGCACGTCGCCGTAGGACTCCACCTCGATCTTGGCGATGGTCGGCGCGTGCACCGGGAAGGTGCGCTCCACGCCCACGCCGAAGCTGACCTTGCGGACCGTGAAGGTCTCCTGCAGGCCCGAGCCCTGGCGACGGATGACGACGCCCTGGAAGACCTGGATGCGCTGGCGGGTGCCCTCGACCACGCGAACGTGGACCTTGAGGGTGTCGCCGGGACGGAAGGAGGGAACGTCGTCGCGCAGCGAGTCGCGGTCAATGAGGTCAGTCGGATTCATGGGAGCAGCCTTTTCGGATCACTGGGGCTTACGAAGTTTAGCCGCTGCGCCCGTCGCCTTCCACCAGGTCGAACTCGGCCAACAGGGCGTGCTCGGCGACGCTCAGCCCGCCGCGGGCCTCGATCAGGTCGGGCCGGCGCGCCAGGGTGCGCGCGATCGCCTGGGCGCGGCGCCAGCGCGCGATGCGCCCGTGGTCGCCCGAGGTCAGCACGTCGGGCACCGCGAGGCCCCTCACCAGGGCCGGGCGCGTGTACTGGGGGTACTCGAGCAGTCCCTCGGAGAAGGACTCCTCCACCGGCGAGTCGTCGTTGCCGAGCGCGCCGGGAAGCAGGCGCACCGTCGCCTCGATCACGCACAGCGCGGCCAGCTCGCCTCCGGCCAGGACGAAGTCGCCCAGCGAGACCTCCTCGTCGACGACGAGATCGAGGGCCCGCTGGTCCACGCCCTCGTAACGCCCGCACAGCAGCGAGACGCCGCCCAGCGCGCTGTACTCGCGCGCGAGCGCCTGGGAGAAGGGCCTCCCCGAGGGCGAGAGCGCGATCAGGGGGCGAGGGCGCTCGGGGACCGACTCGACACTCGCGAGGATCGGCTCGGCCGAGAGCACCATGCCGGCCCCACCGCCAAAAGGCGTGTCGTCGACGCTGCGGTGCGGGTCGCTGGTGGCGTCGCGGATGTCGTGCACGCGCAGGTCCCACACGCCGCGCTCGGCGGCGCGCCCGAGCACTGAGGCCGCGCTGTAGTGGGTCACGACGTCGGGAAAGAGGGTGAAGACGTCGACGCGATAGCTCACGAAAAGAGGCCCTCTGGCGCGTCGACGTCGATGCGCTCGTTGGCCACCACGGCGGTAACGAAGGTGAGCGGCACCAGGTGACCGGTGTCGAGCACCAAGAGGTCGCTCGCCGGATTCGCCTCGACGCTGGTCACCACGCCGCGCACCACGCCGTCGGCGTCGATCACCGTCGCGCCAAAGAGGTCGTCGATCCAGAGCACGTCGTCGTCCTCGATGCGCTCGGCGTAGAGGACCACCCCGCGCAGGCGCTCGGCGCCCTCGCGCGTGGTCACTCCGTCGAAGGTGACGATGAAGCGGTCCTGGTGGGCGGCCGAGGCCACGACGACCAGGTGTCCACGGTCGCTGCGCAGTTCGCTGCCCGGATCGAGCCGCTCGAGGCGATCGGTCCACAGGTCGACCAGCACCTGGCCCTTGAGTCCGTGGGCCTTGACGATCCGCCCGACCTCGAGCGTGTCACGCTCGTCGGTCGACACGTCAGTCGACGATGTCGACCGAAGTCGTCACGCCGTCGCGGGCGCCGGCGGCGCCCACGAGAACTCGGATGGCCTGGGCGGTGCGACCGCGCCGGCCGATGATGCGGCCCATGTCGCCGGGGCCCACGCGCAGGGACAAGATGACCTTGCCCTGGCGCTCGTCGACGTCGACGCTGACCGCGCTGGGGTCGTCGGCCAGGGCTTCGGCGATGTAGGCGAGCACCGACGTCGCGGTGGCGGCGCGCTCGGTGGCGTCGTCGTCATCGTCGATGGTGTTGATGTCACCCTCGACGTAGTCGTCGTGAAAGTCGCTCACTGCGCCGCCCGGGCGGCCTTGGCCGCGTCGAAGGCCTCGAGCGCACCGCTCTTGGCGAGGAGCTTCGCGACGCGCTCGGTCGGCTGGGCGCCGTTCTCGAGCCAGCGCACGACCTTGTCGTTGTCGATCGAGAACACGGTCTCGGGTTCGGCGCTCGAGAGACCGCGCGGCTGGTAGGTGCCGAGGATCTCGAGGAAGGCGCCCGAACGAGCGCGACGGCTCTCGGCGGCCACGACGCGATAGGTGGGCTGCTTCTTCTTACCCATGCGTACCAGACGTAGTTTTACAGCCACGAAACAGTCCTTCCAAGCGTTCGTCCCCTCGTGGGACGCGGTGTTGTACCCGAGCGTTTGA
>DATIVP010000141.1:0-5004 GCA_035465755.1 Acidimicrobiales bacterium
CAGTTCATCCCGCCCGCGGTGATCAAGCGCATGCTGGGTTTCCCCGAGGCCGACGAGGACCTCTTTCGCGAGTTCGTCCACATCGTCTTAGAGGGCATCGACCTGCCGGTCGAGGAGCGCATCGAGCAGTTCGCCCCGATCGAGGAGTACTTCCGCATCCAGATCGAGGACCACCAGGCCAACCCGCGAAACGACCTCACGACGTTCCTCTTGAACGCCGAGATCCTGGGCGAGAAGCTCTCGATCGAGCACGTCTTCGGCACGATGGTCCTCATCCTGGTCGCCGGCATCGACACCACGTGGTCGGCGCTGGGCGCCTCGCTCTGGCACCTGGCGAAGAACCCGTCAGACCTCGAGCGACTCGTGAACGAACCGGACCTGATGCCCTTTGCCATCGAGGAGTTCCTGCGCTTCTACGCGCCCGTCACCATGGCCCGCCTGGTCAAGGAGGACATGGAGTACCTGGGCTGTCCGATGAAGCAGGACGACTGGATCCTGCTGGGCTTTCCCGCGGCGAATCGCGACCCCGAGGTCTTCGAGCGCGCCGACGAGTTCATCATCGACCGGCGCGAGAACCGCCACCTCGCCTTCGGCCTGGGCATCCACCGCTGCGCCGGCTCGAACCTGGCGCGCCTCGAGCTGCGCGTGGCGATCGAGGAGTTCATCAAGCGCTACCCGCGCTTCTCCCTCGCCGACCCGACCCAAGTCACCTGGGCCCAGGGCCAGGTGCGCGGACCGCGCAACCTGCCGATTCGCGTCGCCTAGAGCCCGAGGTTGGTCGCTCCGCGCGACCAGATCTCGGCCATCCACGCCTCGACGTCGTCGCCGTGGCGCGGCAGGGCGGCCGAGAGGTTGCGCGCGCCGCTCGCGGTGACGAGGATGTCGTCCTCGATGCGCACGCCGATCCCGCGGTACTCCTCGGGCACGGTGAGATCGTGGGGCTGGAAGTAGAGACCTGGCTCGACGGTGAGGACGTAGCCCTCCTTCAGCTCGCCCATGTAGAGCTCGTCGCGCGCGTTGGCGCAGTCGTGCACGTCGAGGCCCAGCATGTGGCTCACGCCGTGGAGCGTGTAGCGCCGGTAGAGCTGGCGGTCGGCGCGCAGGGCGCTCTCGGCGCTCTCGTCGAGGATGCCCAGCTCGTGGAGTCCTTCGGCGAGCACCTTCATCGCGGCCTCGTGGGGCGCGCGAAAGCTCGCCCCCGGGCGCACCGCGGCGATGCCCGCCTCCTGGGCCGCCAGCACCAGGTCGTAGACGCGGCGCTGGGCCGGGCTGAAGGTGCCGTTGACCGGCATCGTGCGCGTGACGTCGGCCGTGTAGAGGTTGAGGCACTCGACGCCCGCGTCGAGCAGGAGGAGGTCGCCCGAGCGCACCACGCCGTTGTTCTGCGTCCAGTGCAGGGTCGTCGCGTGCGAGCCCGAGGCGGCGATCGTGTTGTAGCCGACGTCGTTGCCCTCGACGCGCGCGCGCAGGTTGAAGACGCCCTCGATGACACGCTCGCCGCGGCCCTCGGCGCTGGGCAGGGCGCGCACCACGTCCTCGAAGCCCTTCACGGTGTGCGCGATCGCCGACTCGAGTTGGGCGATCTCGAAGTCGTCCTTCACGAGGCGCATCTCCGAGAGCGCTTCGGCGATGCCGTTGTCGTTGTCGTGGGGCGCGACGAGGGAGTCGATCCAGTCGTCGACGCCGCGATTGGTGAGAATGGGCGTCGCGGCGAGGTCGACCAGGTCCTTCGCGAGCTCTTCGAGCGGCGCGGTCGCGATGCCGTAGTAGGCGCTCGCCTCCTCGGGACCGCGTCGCGGGCCGACCCAGAGCTCGCCGTAGCGCGCGTCGGTGATGAACTCGTGCGTGCGCTGGTCGCGCCGCGCCGGCACGTAGAGCGTCGAGCGGGAACCGCCGGCGGTCGGCGTGATCACGAGCACGCCCTCGGGCTCGTCGTCGGCGGTGAGATAGAAGTAGTCGGTGTCGGGGCGGAACCGGTAGTCGGTGTCATTGGCGCGCACCTTGAGATTGCCCGAGGGGATCACCAGAGTCAGGCCCGGCAGGCGCTGGGCGAGCGCGTCGCGACGCCGGCGCGTGTGCTCGGCCGCGACGTGCTCGTCGGCCGGCACGTCCGACGGCGCCCAGTCCGCCGCGAGACGCTCGAGGAAGACCCGGGGCATGGCCGGGCGGTGCGCGCCGATCCACACCCAGTTCTCACTGAGGGGCTGCTCGGCGCTGACGTCGGGTTCGGTGTAGTCGCTCACAGAGGCCAATGTAGTCCCGCTCGTCCTGATGGCGACGGGCGCAGGGAGTAAGAAGAAGAGGATGTCGGACAGGGAGGTGACGTGAGTCACCGTAGGGAGCAGGCCTTTCGCGCGTTGGCGCAGAAGGTCACGCCCGAGGTCGGCCTCTACCTGCGCCGGCGGCTCTACCCGCTGCCCGTGAGCGACCTCGACGACCTCGTCGAAGAAGTCCTGATCGTCCTGTGGCGCCGCTTCGAGGACGTGCCGACCGACGCCGAGGTCGCCTGGTCGATCGGCGTTGCGCGCAACGTCTTGCGCAACGCCCAGCGCAGCGCTCGACGCGCGAGCGCGCACGTCGCGCGTCCGGTGGGCGCCGACGCGTCGGCCGAAGACCACGTCGTGGCCGACGAGGCGGTGCGCGCGGCCCTCGCGGCGCTCTCGGATGACGACCGTGAGCTGCTCACCCTCCACGCCTGGGACGGGCTCGGCCCGCGCGAGCTGGCCGCCACTTTCAACATCACCGAGAACGCCGCCGCGGTGCGACTCAGCCGGGCCCGTGCGCGCTTCGAGGCCCAGATGACCGAGGGCGCCACGTGGTGAAAGTTTCGCGCCGCCCGGACAAGAAGAGGGCATGGAGATGACGTCGTTCGAGCGCCTGGTCGCGAGCGACCCGCAACGCGATGGCGCCTACGGGCCGCGCGACCTCGACGCGATGATCTCGCGGGTGCTGACCCACCCCTACGCGCGCGTGCTCTCCTGGCGGGCCTTCAAGGCGCGCATCCTCGCCGGCTTCACCGCGTCGTGCGCGGTGATGGCGGCCGCCATCTACGCGCTCGCCGGCGCCGGTCCCTCGCTCGTTCGTCTCACCTTCGCCGCCTCGGCCCCGAACTTTACGAACACCGCCACGGCCGCGCCGCAGAAGTACGCGACGACCGTGACGGGATCGGGCTTTGCCGCCCCGCGCTACGTCGCCGGTGACCTCACGTCGGCCTCGCCGTCTCTCGCGGCCTTCACCGTGACGGCGCCCTCGAGTCAGCGCGACGCGGTCGCCACGTTGGCGAGCGCCCTCGGGGTGAAGCTCGGGCCGCCCAAGGCCGAGGCGACCGCGCCGGGGGCGCCCCCCGTGTGGAGGGCGCGCGGCGAGAACGGCAAGGAGGCCCTCTTCGCGAGCGTGGGCGGCGTTCAACTCTGGGGCTACCTGCCCGGCCTCTACGCGCAGACGCCGAGCGCACAGGGTGGCGTCGCGCCGCGCGCGTCGGGAAGTCTCAGCGCCGCGGCGCTGGCCCAGCGCGCTCTCGACATCGTCCACGCGCTGGGCACCTTCGACACCGGCACGCCGGTCGTGGGCACCGGCGGCACGTTCGTGCGCGGCGAGCCCACCAACGTCGTGGTGCCGATCCTCATTGGCGGGCACTGGTCGAACCTGACCGACGGCTTCCTGCTCGACGCGAGCGGTCGCGTGATCTCGGCGACCGGCGCGATGTTCGCCCTGGGTCCACCGGTCACCTACCCGCTGATCTCTCCGCGCGCGGCCGTCTCGCGCATCAGCGAGCAGGCCGCGATCTTCGCCCACGCGGTCACGCCTCTGGGTCGCCTGGGCTCCGCGCCGACGGGGGTCCCGCTGGCGACGGGGGCGCGACTCAGCACGTCCAGCGCGCAGTACCGGATCCTGGTCGACGCGCAGGGGGTCGGCCACGCGCTGCCGATCTATCAGTACGTGGGCCGCTCGGCGAACGCGCGCGAGGTCGTGCTCGACGCGCTGGCAATCGACCCGCGCTATCTCATCTACCAGGTCCACGGGGGCCCTGGTCCCTGACGATCTAACGTCGTCATCGTGGAAATGTCAGTCGAATTCGACGGTGACGTCGCCGTCATCACCTGGAACGACGTCGAGAACCGGATACATCGCGAGTCGCTCGCTTCCCTGCACGCGATCCTCGACGAGTTGCAGGCGCGAACCGGCCCGCTCGCGGTCGTTCTCACGGGCACCGGCAAGTTCTTCTCCAACGGCGTCGACCTCGTGAACTTTGGCCACGACCTCGACGAGCTGCGCGCGATCTTCAAAGAGCTGCACCGCACGATCGCCCGCCTCGTCGTCTATCCGGCCTACACCGTCGGCGCCTTGAACGGGCACACCTTCGCGGGTGGTGCCCTGATCGCCTGCGCGCTCGATCACCGCGTGATGCGCGAGGACCGGGGATTCTGGTGCATGAACGAGGCCGACATCGGGCTGCCGCTCGACGAGAAGCTCTCGGCGATCCTGTTCAACCGGCTGCCGCGCGCGAGTGCGATCGAGGCGATGCTGACCGCGCGCCGCTACGGCGGACCCGACGCGCGCGCCGCCGGCATGGTCGAAGAGGTCGCGAGCGAGTCCGACGTGCTCGCGCGCGCCGTGGCTGTGGCCGGGGCCATGGCGGGCAAGGACCGCGCGGTGCTCGCCAAGCACAAGCGCCTGGCGCATCGCGCGCTGGTGACGACGCTGGGTTACCCCGAATTCCTCGAGGCCTAGAGCCAACCCTGGTCGCGGGCGATCTGCTCGACGTCGCCGATCGCGTTGCCCGTGCGGTGCTGAAGGGTGCGGATCAGGCCACCGGCCTCGTAGAGCGATTCGTGGGTGCCGGTGTCGAGCCACGTGGTCGCCCGGGAGAGGACTTCGACGCGCAGTTCGCCGCGCTCGAGGTAGGCGTTGTTCAGTGCGGTGATCTCGAGCTCGCCGCGCGCGCTCGGGGTGAGTTCGCGCGCGAACCTTGAGGCCCGCTCGTCGTAGAAGTAGATGCCCGGC
>DATIVP010000142.1:0-3200 GCA_035465755.1 Acidimicrobiales bacterium
GATCGTGCTCGGCATCATCGTGATCAACAACGGCACCGAAGCCGTCAGTGGCTGGGTACCCGGTGCCCATCACTCGACAAGCTGGATGTTCAACGAAACTGATCCGACGGCCACGGTGCATCGGTTGACCGTGGCGGGAACAACCACCGTATTGTCCTCCTCGCCGAGCCCTCGGAACTGATTTTTCATTTGACAGTCGAAACGGCCAAGGTGGCCGCGGCTAGGTTCGTTCCATGCCTGACGTTGATCTGTCCGGGTCGCCATCAGACGACGTCACGACGACCCCTTTGCGCGGATACCTTGCTCGTCCATCCGGCGACGGCCCGTGGCCGGGCGTCGTGATGATCCACGAGGTGTACGGACTAGATGACATCATGCGGCGCCAGGCCGAGCGTCTGGCGAGCGCCGGCTTTCTCACCCTGGCCCTCGATCTCTACTCCGACGGTGGCGCGCGACGCTGCCTCATCTCCATCATGCGCGCTTCGCTCAAAGGTGAGGGCAAGCCCTTCGGCGACATAGAACGTGGTCGCGCCTGGCTTGCGGAATCAAGCGAGTGTTCGGGCAAGATCGGGCTCATCGGGTTCTGCATGGGTGGCAACTTCGCCCTGCTGAGTGCGACGGCGGGCTTCGACGCGGTCGCGGCCAACTACGGCCAAGTGCCCCGGCACGCCGAGTCAGTCTTCGACGGGGCCTGCCCGATCGTCGCCTCCTACGGGAGACATGACTGGACGCTGAGGGGAGCGGCCACGAAGCTCGAGCAGGCACTGAAGCGAGCCGGCGTCGTTCATGACGTGAAGGAGTACCCCGACGCGGGGCACTCCTTCCTCAACGACGCCGACGCCGGCCCGCGCGTGCTCCAGCCGCTCCAGCGTGTGCTGGGCGTCAAGCCCGAGCCCGCCTCGGCCGCCGACGCGTGGCGGCGCATTGACGCGTTCTTTCACGGTCACCTCGACTGACGAAGGAAACGGCACGAGTCCACCTCTGACGAGGCGGCTCGCCACGTCACGTCGATGAGTCGTGTCCTGAAGATTCTCCTATGAGAGTGCCCGTCTTAAGAGAGATCCACCGCCCGGTCACCTAAGTTCGAGGGGTGAAAAAGAGACCCGCCCTCGCGCAACTCATGCGCCACCGCGAGCCAACGCTGCTGGTCTCGGGACAGACCATCTCAGGCTTTGGCGACGGCGTCGCCCTCGTCGCCCTCACGTTGCTGGTCTTTCAGATCACGCACCACAGCGCGGTGATGCTGTCGTGGTTCGTCGCAGCCAGGATGATTCCCTTCGTCGGCATGCTCCTCGTCGGCGGCGCGATCGTGGATCGCTTCTCTCGGCGCACCTTGATGCTGATCTCTGACAGCGGGCGGGCGATCCTGACCGGCGCTCTCGCACTCCTCATCCTCTCGGGCGCGCTGCGCTACTGGGAGCTGATCATCTTTGCGGTCGCCTTCGGTCTCTTCGACTCTCTCTTCACCCCGGCCATGGGAGCGCTGATTCCCGAGATCGTGCCCGAAGGCCTGCTCGGGGCGATGAACTCACTGCGGCCACTCACCACCAACCTCGTGGGCAACATGCTGGGACCAGCGGTCGGCGGCATCATCGCGGGGTACTCGATCACGTGGGCGATCGTCGTCGACTGCGCGACGTTCGTGGTGAGTGCCGCCGCCCTCTTCCTGATGAAGCCCACCCCACGTCCCGTGCGCACGGGCGACAACTCTCTGCTGGGCGACATCGGCGAGGGACTGCACTTCGTGCGCTCTCGCACCTGGATCTGGACAACGCTCGCCGCGGTCACAATCGGCAATGCGTTCGTCTACGTGCCGATGAGCGTTCTGATCCCCTACCTCTTGTTGCACGACCTGCACACGTCGCGCGTCTACGTGGGCTACGCCTTCGCCGTCTCGGGCGTGGCCGGCGCCCTCGGTGCGCTGGTGTCGTCGAATCTCAAGGTGCCGCGTCGACGCATCCGGCGCATGTGGACGTACTGGAGCATCGGGACGATGGCCGCCCTGATCCTGGTCGTGGCGACCAACGTCTACGAGGTCTTCGTCGTCGCCTTGATCATGACGCCGATGATGATCATGGGCAACGTGGTCTGGGAGACCATGATGCAAAGCGAGGTGCCGACCGAGCTGCTCGGCCGCGTGAACTCGGTGGACTGGTTCGTCTCTCTCGGCATCGCCCCGCTCGGCGTCGTCGTCGCCGGGGCGCTCGCCTCGTCGATCGGGGTGCGCGCGTACTACCTGATCTTCTCGCTGATCGCCACCATTCCCGGCCTGCTCATTCTGATCTCGCGCAAGGCCAACGCGGTCGACGCCGGTCGCTCAGACCAGGTCGAGGCGGGGGGCGTCGACGAGCGGCGGCCCGACGAGGCGTGAGCCTTTCAGGGCCTCGCGGGCGTAGATGAGCTCGGTGCGAAAGGAGCGGGTCTTGGCCTCGCCGGCGCGGCCCCCTCGCACCTCGATCCACTCCTCGCCGTTGGCGGGGTTGGCGACGTGGGCGACGAAGACCCAGCTCTGGCGCCGCTCGCGTGCGAGGTTCACGACCACGGGGTCGCCCGCGCGCGTGCCGGCCCAACGCGTGGAGCGAACGAGGTTCGGCGCGATCGTCACGCCACCGGTTTAGCCGCCGGGGGCGACCCCGCGTGACAGCCCCGCCCTACGCTGGGCCCATGACGTTCTCCCAGGCCCTGCCCAAGTCGCTCTCGCCCTCGAGGCTGGCGGACTTCCAGGCCTGTCCGCGGCGCTACCAGTACGCGTCGGTCGAACGCTTGCCCCAGCCGGCGAGCTACGCGGCCACCAAGGGGCGATTCGTTCACCACGTCTTTGAGAACCTCCTCGCGGCCGAGTCCTCCGAGCGCACGAGGGAACGAGCCCTCGCCCTGGTGCCCGACGCGGTGGCCCACGTGCTCGACGAGGGCGTGCGACGCGACCTCAACCTCGACGAAGCGGCCGAGGCCGCCCTCATCGACGAAGCGACCGCGATCATCGACACCTACTTCACGATGGAGGACCCCACCCGCGTCGTCCACGAGGGAGTCGAGCTGCGACTCGCGGCCACCATCGAGTCCACGCCGCTCTTTGGGATCCTGGACCGGCTGGACCGTGACGACGCCGGCGACCTGGTCATCGTGGACTACAAGACCGGTGGGCTGCCCAATCGCGACTACGACGCGAAGACCTTCGCCAACACCGAGCTCTACGCCGC
>DATIVP010000143.1:0-4882 GCA_035465755.1 Acidimicrobiales bacterium
AATGAGCAACGTGACGATGATCGCGTAGAGCAGCACGAGTGCGAGGCCCGTGACGAACATTCGCAGGTTGAGACCCGGGTCGCTCTCGATCTTCGACTTGGCCACGGCTACTTCTCCTCGCCGGCGGCGAGCTCGCCGCCCTCGGACATCTGGGCCTTGAGGGCCGCCAGCTGGGCGTCGACGTTCGTGGAGGCCCCCGCCTTGTCGAGCTGGGCCTGGATGTCGTCGGTCGAGCTCGTGAGATCGGTCAGCGCCCCCGAGGCGAGCAGCTCGTCGAGGGCGCCGCTGCGCGCCTGCATCTCGGCGACCTTGTCCTGGGCGCGCTGCATGGCCGCACCCGCGTCGCCCATCGAGGTCGAGATGCCGCTCACGGCCTCGGACACGTGCGCCGAGGCCTCGGCCGCGGTGTAGGAGGCCTTGATGGTCTCCTTCTTGGTGCGGAAGGCCTCGACCTCGCTCTGGAGGCGCTGAGCGGTCTCCGTGAGCTTCTCCTCCTGCTCGACGATGGTGGCGTGCTGGGTGTCGAGATCCTTCAGCTGGGCCGAGATGGCCTCGCGGCGCGTGAGTGCCTCGCGCGCCAAAGGCTCGTTGTTCTGGGCGAGGGCGTCCTTGGCCTGACCGGCGAGCTTGTCACCCTGGGCCTTTAGCTGCTCGGCCTGGATCTCGACGCGCTTGCGCGCGGTCGCCACGTCGGCGACGGCGCGCTTGACCTTGGTCAGATTCTCCAACTGCTGCTCGTAGGAGAGATCGAGCGTCTGGCGCGGGTCTTCCATCTTGTTCAGCGCGGCGTTGGACTTCGCCTGGAAGATCGTCTGAACACGCTTCATCAGTCCCATCGAGGACCTCCTTGTCTCTCACCAGACTAGGGGGCGAGACTGCCCGTTCGCGGTCGTTAGTCGCGCGGCAGCGTCCGGTCCTGGCGGGTCGCCTGCTCGATCAATTCGAGCCGGTAGGCCTCCAGGGAGGCGGCGAGGGCCGTGTCGGTCAGGCCCAGCATCCGCACCGCCAGCAGGCCGGCGTTGGTCGCCCCATTGACCGCCACCGTCGCGACCGGCACCCCGCGTGGCATCTGGACGATCGAGAGCAGCGAGTCCAGCCCGTCCAGGCGCGACAGGGCGATTGGCACCCCGATCACCGGCAGGGTGGTGAGAGAGGCCAGCATCCCGGGTAGGTGGGCGGCACCGCCGGCGCCGGCGATGATCACGCGCAGGCCCCGCTCGCGTGCGCCGCGCCCGTAGTCGACCATGGCCTCGGGGGTGCGATGCGCCGAGACCACGTGCACCTCGTGGGCAATGGCGAAGTGGTCGAGCACCGTGACGGCGTCGGCCATGACCTCGTAGTCCGAGGAACTGCCCATCACCACGCCGATCTGTGGCTCCATCACGCCTCCCGCGTGCCGGTTCCGTAGGCCCGGGCACTCTCCCATGCTGTCACGTGCGCCGCGCCCACGTCGGGCCCGATCACGGTGACGTGTCCGAGCTTGCGCTTCGCCCGCCAGGCCTTGCCGTAGTCGTGCACGTGGGCGCCGGCAACCGCGCTGGCCGCGGCGATCGAGCCGGGTGTGCTCGCGCCGACGACGTTGACCATCACGGCGGCGTCGGCCAGGGGAGCGGTCGAGCCCAGGGACTGGCCCGAGACCGCCCGCAGGTGGTTCGCGAACTGGCTGGTGGCCGCGCCCTCGATCGTCCAGTGCCCGGTGTTGTGCGGGCGCAGGGCGACTTCGTTCACCAGCAGGCCGCGATCGGTGACGAAGAGCTCGACCGCGAGGATCCCCACCACGCCGGAGAGCTCGGCGATGCTCGTCGCCAGCCGGGCCGCCTCGTCGGCGAACTCCGCGGGCGCCGGATACACCGTCTCGACGCACATGCCCTCGCGCTGGAGCGTTCTGACCAGCGGGTAGAGGGCGACCTCGCCGCTGACCGCGCGCACGAGCACCTGGGAGAGCTCGCCGCGCAGGTCGAGGCGTTCTTCGACGACGACGTCGCCGCCGATCGATTCGATCGCGGTCGTCGTGGCCGTGGCGTCGGCGGGAAAGAGGACCCCGCGCCCGTCGTAGCCGCCGCGCGCGGCCTTGACGACGGGTGGGCCGCTCAGCGTGGCGAGGAAGGCGCCGAGGGCGGGGTCGTGCGCACCCTCGACGATCACGTAGCGCGGCACGGCGATGCCGGCCGCCTCGAGGTTCCGACGCTGGTGGGCCTTGTCGACGGCGAAGGCGAGCGCGGCTGCGTTGGGCCGCACCGCGACGCGACGCTCGAGGTCGGCGATCAGGTCGAGGTCGACGAGCTCGTGGTCAAACGTGACGACGTCGACGGCCCCGGCGAGGCGCGCCAGCGCCGTGGCGTCGGTCGCCTCGCCGACCACGGTCGCGTCGCAGCTCGCCACCGCGGCGTCCTCGAGCGAGGTGGCGAGAACGGTGAGGTGGACTCCCACCTCGTGGGCGACCTCGCCCATCATTCGTGCGAGCTGTCCGCCGCCCACCACGCCCACGCGGGCGAGACGGCTAGGTTGGGGCTCACTCGGCACGTCGCAACGCTACCGGGCAGGGGGTCAACATGAAGATCGCGGTGGGACTCGACGTCGATGGGTCGGTGCAGGAGACGATCGATCGCGCGCGCGACCTCGTCGATCGGGGCCTGACGTCACTGTGGGCTTCGCAGATCTTCGGCCCCGACACGCTGACCGTCTTGGCGCTGATCGGTCGCGAGCTGCCTACGGTCGACCTCGGCACCGCAGTCGTGCCGGTCCAACCGCGCCACCCCACGATGCTCGCCGCCCAGGCGCGAACGGTCCAAGACGCCATCGGCGGGCACCTCTCGCTCGGCGTGGGCCTCTCGCACCAGGTCGTGGTCGAGGGCCTCTGGGGACTTCCCTTCGACCGTCCGGCCAGCTACATGCGCGAGTACCTGGCGGCCCTGGCGCCGCTGCTGCGCGGCGAGAAGATCTCGGTCGCGGGCGAGCGGGTGCGCGTGACGACGACGGGACCGCTGGGACCGCCGAACGCCGACGCGCCGAGCCTGCTGGTGGCGGCCCTCGGCGAGAAGATGCTCGATCTCGCCGGCACCGTGGCCGACGGAACCGTCCTGTGGATGACGGGCCCCAAGACCATCGCCGGTCACATCGTGCCGCGCATCTCGGCCGCGGCCGCCGCGGCGGGACGCCCCTCTCCGCGCGTGGTGTGCTCGGCGCCCATCACGGTCACCGCCGACGCCGCCGCCGCGCGCGAGCGGATCAACAAGACGCTCGCGATCTACGGAACTCTGCCGAGCTACGCGGCGATGTTCGAGCGCGAGGGCGCGACGCAGCCCGCCGACATCAGCCTGGTCGGCACGCGCGAGGAGGTGCTCGAGCACCTGGCCACCTACGCCGCGGCCGGGGTCACAGAGTTCTCCGGGGCGGTCATTGGCTCGCGCGAGGAGCGAGACGCGACCCTCGAGCTGCTCGCGGGCTATCCCAGCGCCTGAACGAGCCCGCGGGGCCCTTTCGCTAGAGTGGGCGGGCGATTAAGGAGTCTCCATGGCGGCCGTGGCCAGCATCATCTCGATCATGTTGTTTCTCGTGTTCGTCTCGGGCGGCATCCAGAAGGTGACGTTCAATCCCTTGATGTCGGCGAGCGCGTCGCGCCTGGGCTTTTCCAAGTCCACCTACCAGCGCCTCGGACTGCTCGAGATCCTGGGCGGCCTGGGCCTGCTCGTGGGACTCTCCGCGACGGGCTCGTCGATCTGGGCGATCCTCAACGACGCGGCGGCGGGCGCTCTCACCGTCATGATGATCCTGGCCGTGGGGACCCACCTTCGTCACGGCGAGAAGTGGCGCGCCTACGCGCCGGCGTTGGTCCTGGCGGTCGCCGCCCTGGCGGAACTGGTGCTGCGCCTGGCCGCTTAGCGCGGCAGACGGGTGTGCTTGAACTCGTTGAGTTCGGGCTCGTGCATCATCGTGATCAAGCGCGTGATCAGGTCAGTCGAGTGCCCGGGGTCGCTCGGGGGCGTCATGTAGCGCACGAAGGTGGCGTCGCCGTCGACGACGAAGGTCGGCACCCCGAAGGCCTCGTAGGCGGCGAACTCTTTGTGGGCGGCACCGAGCACGCCGTGGGGACGGCGCGAGGCGACGTCGTCGGCGACGGCGTTCATGTCGACGCCCAGGGGCGCGAGGGCCGCCTCGATCTCCTGCATCGCCGTGAGGCGCACGCCCCGCTCGTGGCGGGCGAGGAAGAGGGCTTCGTGCGCGTCGAGGAAGTGCTCGGGCTGAAGGTCGCGCACCGAGATCGACGCCGCCAGGGCCAAATTGTCCGCGTCGCGCGCGGGGTCGTCCCAGACGTCGGGTGCGCCGGCGTCGCGGTGGCCCTGGTTGAGCGACCAGGGCACGAAAGTCACGTCAAAGTCGGCGCCGGCGCGCAGGGCGGTGACGACGTGAAGGTGGACGTTCTTCGCGAAGGGGCAGCGATAGTCGTAGGAGAGGTCAAAGGAGGTCACCCCTCCAGCCTAGAGATCAGACTTCGGGAACCGGCACGCCCGAGGCCCGGCACGTCTCGGTATAGGCGCAGAATCGGCACGTGTTGCGTGACGGGCGGGCGGGGAAGTCACCTTCGTCGTAGAAGAGCCGGATCCGCTCCCAGGCGCTCGCCGCGGCGCTGACGCGCGCGCGGGCGACGACCTCGGTGACCGGGCGCTCGATGGTCTCGCCCTTGGCCACGTACATCAGGCGGATTCGACGGGGCCGCTCGCCGAGCTTGGCCTCGCACAGAGCGGCGTAGAGCTCGGTGTTGGCGAAGGTCTTCGCGTCGTAGTCGCGATTGGGCAGCCCACCGGTCTTGTAGTCCACGATGACCAGGTCGCCGGCGTCGTCACGGTCCAGCCGGTCCAGGATCCCAAAGAGCGGCGTGGAC
>DATIVP010000144.1:0-6969 GCA_035465755.1 Acidimicrobiales bacterium
GTCCCAGCGCGACCTGCTGGCCGCCCAGGTGGCCGAGTCGGTCGCGGCCGGGGCGACGGCCGCGGTGGGCGGCCACGCGAGAGAGGGCGCCGGCTACTACTACCCGGCGACCGTGCTGATCGACGTGCCCGCGGGATCGCGCGCGGCCACCGAGGAGCTCTTCGGGCCCGTCGCGGTCGTGCACGTCGTCGACGACCTGGCGGCCGCCATCGCGCTGGCCAATGACACGCCCTGGGGGCTCGGCGGGTCGATCTGGTCGGAGGATGAGAGCGAGATCGACGCGGCGATCGAGGGGCTCGACGTGGGCGTGGTCTTCGCCAACGCGGTCGTCGTCTCGATGCCCGAGCTGCCCTTCGGTGGGACCAAGGCCTCGGGCTATGGCCGCGAGCTCTCGGCCTACGGCGTGCGCGAGTTCACCAACGTCAAGTCCTTCTACGTCGCATGACCACCCGGTACTACTTCGACCACGCAGCCTCGGCGCCGCGGCGTGACGAAGTGGCCGAGGCCATGGCCCCGTGGCAGCACGGCGTCGTCGGCAATCCCTCCGGGACCCACGAGCCGGCCCGCCGGGCGCGGCGAGCCATCGAGGAGGCGCGCGACGAGGTTGCGGCCTTCGTCGGGGCCGATCCCGGCGGCGTGATCTTCACCGCGGGCGGAACCGAATCGTGCGAGTTGGCGGTCGTCGGCGCGGCCCTGCACCACCGTCGACACCATCCGCGCACCTCGCTCGTCGTCTCGCGCGTCGAGCATCACGCGATCCTCGACGCCGCGGCCATGGTGGCGCGCGATGTCGAAGGTGTGAGCGTGCGCTACGTCGACGTCGACGACGAAGGAGTGATCGACCTCGACAGCCTGCACGACGCGGTCGACGAGGACACCGCGCTGGTGAGCGTCATGGCCGCCAACAACGAGACCGGCGTCATCGAGCCCCTCGGGGCGGTCTCGTCGGTCATGCTCGCGGCCGCGCGTCGAGCGGTGCCGCTGCACACCGACGCCGTGGCCGCCGCGCCGTGGCTGCACCTGCCGATCGTCACCGCGACCGCCGACCTGGTCTCGCTGTGCGCTCACAAGCTGGGCGGGCCGGTCAACGCGGGTGCCCTCGTGCTGCGCGGCGACGTGGGTCTCGACCCGGTGCAGCCCGGCGGGGGACAGGAGCGAGGTCTGCGTGGGGGAACCGTCGACGTGGCCGCGGCGGTGGGACTGGCCGCGGCCGTGCGAGCGACGGCCCGCGAGTTGACCTCGACCAACGACCGCGTGCTCGACCTGCAGAACACGCTGATCGCCGCGCTGGGCTATCTGCCGGGCGCGAAGGTGACCTCGCTCGGCGCGGCCCGCGTGGCCGGCACGGTGCACGTCACGTTCGAGGGACTGCTGAGCGATGAACTGCTGTTCCTGCTCGACGAGGCCGGGGTGGCGGCCTCGGCCGCGGCGAGCTGTTCGAGCGGCGCGGGGGAGGCCTCGCACGTGCTCGCGGCGATGGGCGTGTCGCCCGAGCGCTCGCGCGGCAGCCTGCGCTTGTCCATGGGCGCCGAGACGACGGCCTCCGACGTCGACGCGGTGATCGGGATCATCTCTTCTGTGGTGCACCGCCTCGCCGGCGCCTGAGCGACAACCGGCTGGCAGACTGGGGCGGTGAGAGTTCTGGTTGCCATGAGTGGCGGGGTCGATTCGTCGGTCGCCGCCGGCCTGCTGGTCGAAGCGGGTCACGAGGTGGTCGGCGCCACCTTGAAGCTCTGGGGCGGCGCGATGGACTCGGGTTGCTGCTCGGTGTCTGACGTCGACGACGCGCGTCGCGTGGCCCAGATCCTGGGGATCGATCACCACGTCTTCAACTACACCGAAGAGTTCGAGCGCCACGTGGTGACGCCCTTCGTGGCCGCGCACGCCGACGGTCGCACGCCGAACCCCTGCATCGAGTGCAACCGGCACATCAAGTTCGACCTGCTCTTTGAGCGCGCGCGGCGACTGGGATTCGACGCGGTGGCGACGGGACACCACGCCCGCGTGGCGACGCGCGACGGGCGCCGCCACGTCGCGCGCGGTGCCGACGAGAGGAAGGATCAGAGCTACGTCCTCGGCTACCTCGACGCCGCGGCGCTGGGAATGCTCGTCCTGCCGATCGGAGATCTCACCAAGGACGAGGTGCGCGAGCACGCGCACCGACTGGGGCTTCGCACCTGGAACAAGCCCGACAGCCAGGACGTCTGCTTCATCGAGGCGTCACGGGGTCGCGAGGCGTTCCTGCGCGAGCGCATCGAGGTCACGCCCGCGCGCATCGTCGACGTCGTCTCGGGCGAGGACCTCGGCGCCGTCGACGTGGCCGAGCTCGTCACCGTTGGCCAGCGCCGCGGCGTGGCGCCGGGTCGCGACGGCGAGAAGCGCTACGTCACCCGCGTTGATCTCGCCCAGCGACGCGTCGAGGTCGGGCGCCTGGCGGACGTTCTCGTCGACGAGGTCCGTCTGGAGTCCGCGTCGCTCTCCTTCGTCCATGAGCCCCTCGCCGACGGTGAGCGAGTCCTCGCCCAGTGGAGCGCCCACGGCGCTCCCCACGAGGTCGTCTACCGTGTCGCGCCGCCGCGCCTCGAGCTCGATGGTCCGGAGCGTCCGGTCGCGGCGGGCCAGTCCGCGGTCTTCTACCGTCTCGACGCGCCCAGCCTCGTCGTGGGCGCGGGAGTCGTCGCACCGTGAGCGATCTCGCGGCGCGCGCGCGCGAGTTGCGCGAGCAGATCGAACGGCACAACCGCGAGTACTTCGTTGAAGACGCCCCGGTCATCCCCGACGCGGACTACGACGCACTGGTGCGCGAGCTGCGCGCCCTCGAAGCGGCGCACCCCGAGGTACGCGTCGCCGGTTCGGTCAGCGAGGGGGTCGGCGCCCCGGCCGCGCCCACGTTCTCGCCCGTCGTGCACGCCGAGCGCATGTTGAGCCTGGACAACGTCTTTGACGTCGACGAGCTGCGCGCCTGGAGCGATCGGGTCGCCCGGGGTCTCGACGTCGACGCCGACTCCGTGGACTTCGCGGTCGAGCCCAAGATCGACGGTCTGGCCCTGGCGATCACCTACCTCGACGGCGCCTACGTCCAGGCCGCCACGCGTGGCGACGGGCAGGTGGGAGAGGACGTGACGCGCAACGTGCGCACCATCCGCGACATGCCGATGTCCATCGGCGCCGCGGGGCGGGTGGAAGTGCGCGGGGAGGTCTTTCTCTCCAACGAGGACTTCGAGCGCCTCAACGCGGCACAGCGCGAGCGCGGCGAGCGCGAGTTCGCCAACCCGCGCAACGCGGCCGCCGGCAGTCTGCGCCAGAAGGACCCCCGAGTGAGCGCGTCGCGCCCGCTGTCCTTTCTCGCCTATCAGCTGGTGGGCGACGAGAGCGCCTACGCCACCTACGACGAGACGATCCGCCAGCTGGCCACGTGGGGCTTTCTCACCGCCGAGCAGCTCGTCGTTGTCACGGGCGTCGAGGAGATGGTGGCCCGCTCCAGCTGGTTCGAGACCCACCGCCACGACCTCGGCTATCAGATCGACGGGGCGGTCGTGAAGGTGAACCCCCTCGCTCAGCGCCGCGTCCTGGGCACCACCTCGCGCGCGCCGCGTTGGGCGATCGCGCGCAAGTTCGCCCCCGAGGAGCGCTCGACGCGCCTGCTCGCCATCGAGGTCTCGATCGGGCGCACGGGTCGTGCTACCCCCTACGCGGTGCTGGCCCCGGTCTCGGTGGCCGGATCGACCGTCGCCATGGCGACGTTGCACAATGAGGACCAGGTGAGACTCAAGGACGTGCGACCGGGCGACCTCGTGATCGTGCGCAAGGCCGGCGACGTGATCCCCGAGGTCGTCTCGCGCGTCCCCGAAGAGGGGGTCGCGCGTGCACGTCCGTGGCACTTTCCCACCGCGTGTCCCGAGTGCGACGGCCCCCTGGTGCGCCGCGAGGGCGAGTCCGACACCTACTGCGTGAACCCGGCGTGCCCGGCTCAGCTGATGCAGCAGGTCATCCACTTCGCCTCGCGGGCAGCGCTCGACATCGAGGGCCTGGGCGAGCAGCGCGTGGCCCAACTCCTGCGCGAGGGGCTCGTCAGCGACGTCGCCGACCTGTTCAGCCTGCGCGTCGACGACCTCGCCCCCCTCGAGGGGTTCGGCGAGATCTCGGCGCGCGCCCTCGTCGCGGGGATCGACGCGGCGAGGCGCCAGCCCCTCAGTCGCGTGCTGGTCGCACTGGGCATTCGCCACGTGGGGCCGGTGGCGGCGCGCGCGCTGGCGAGCGCGCTGCACACCTACGACGCCCTCGCGGGCGCCGAGCTCGACGTGCTCGAAGCCGTCGAGGGCGTGGGCCCGGTGATCGCGGCCTCGATCTATCGCTACGTGCGAGAGCCCGACGTCCTCGAGCGCGTGGCGCGCTTGCGTGCGGCGGGCTTCTCCCTGGTCGAGCCGGAGGTCGAGCGCACCGAGGCCTCTCAGGCCCTCGCCGGACGGGCCGTGGTCGTCACCGGCAGCCTCGAGGGCTACACGCGCGAGGCCGCCGAGGCGGCGGTCGTCGCCGCGGGCGGCACCTCGCCGGGCTCGGTGTCGAAGAAGACCTACTGCGTGGTCGTGGGCGAGTCGCCGGGGGCCGCCAAGCTGACCCGAGCGCGCGAGCTCGGCGTGCCACTCGTGCCGGCCGAGGACTTCGAGCACCTGGTGACGATGGGCGTGTGGCGCAACACCGTGGCGTAGCCTCATCGGTAGGGTAAGGAGCGATGATGTCGACCACGTTTGCACCCGACCACGCCCTCGTAGGGCGCTATCGCATCATTGACTTGATCGGCGTGGGCCACACGGCCGAGGTGTACCGCGCCGAAGACCTCTCCCTGCATCGCACCGTCGTCGTCAAGGTCCTCCTCGCCAAGTGGGCCGCCCACGAAGACGTCCGCCGCGACTTTCGCGACGCCATCATCCGCGCGGCCACCCTGGGCCACCCCCACGTCGCGCGCGTCTACGACGGCGGCCAGGAGTCGGGTTCGATCTTCGTCGTGACCGAATATCTCTCGGGCGGCTCCCTGGAGGACCTGCTCGCCTCGGGCCGACACCTGAGCATCGAGGACACCGCGCGACTGGGCCGCGACGTCGCGAGCGCGCTCGCGTACCTGCACGCCAACGGCGTCGTGCACGGGGGGCTCTCGCCCAAGAAACTCCTCTTTGACGACGAGGGCCGCGTGCGGGTCTCGGACATCGCGCTCGCCGGACTCGCCGGCGCCTATCGTGGCGCGCCCACCCTCGACCAGGCCCGCTACCTGGCGCCCGAGCAGGTCGCCGGGGAGCCGGCGCGCGACACCTCCGATGTCTACGCGCTCGCCCTCGTGCTGTTCGAGGCGGCGACGGGCACCTCGCCCTTCGAGTCGATGAGCGCTGAGGCCATGGCGCGGGGCCGGGCCTCGACGCCGCTG
Source organism: Acidimicrobiales bacterium (assembly GCA_035465755.1). Taxonomy (GTDB): domain Bacteria; phylum Actinomycetota; class Acidimicrobiia; order Acidimicrobiales; family RAAP-2; genus RAAP-2. The sequence continues at coordinate 5,420 of DATIVP010000144.1, forward strand.
CCGGTGCGCGCCGAACTGGGAACCCTCGACATGCTCCTCGCCCAGGCGACGATCCCCGATCCGCTGCTGCGCATCGACGCCGAGCAGTTCGCCACGCGCCTCAACGCCGTGGCCGACGCCAGCCCCCTCACCGTGGATGCGCCGACGCACACGCCGCTGCTCGCCCAGTTCGCCCCGCCCCAGCCGCGCTCGTCGATCGGATTCCGCCCGCCCTCGCCGGGAGAGATCGTGGGCGACGCCGAGGCGCCGCGCCGGCTGCGCCCGAGCGTTGACGTCGTGCGCTCGCCCGACCGCTCCTTGGCGTTCGCGGCGCCGGTCCCGTCGCGGGGCCGGCGAACATTCTTCTTGGTGGCCGCGGTGATCCTGCTGCTCGCCGCCCTCGGCGGCGCCGCGGTGTGGAAGCTCGGCCTGCTCAATACCACCCACACCGTGCCCTCGCTGGTCAACGTCGACTACCGCCAGGCGGCCAACCTGTTGAAGGGTGACGGCTTCACCCTGAGTGTCACCGCTCACAAGCACTCGGCGAACGTGCCGGCCAATCAGATCATCTCCCAGAGCCCGTCGGCCGGGTCCTCGGCCAAGGCGGGACTGGTGGTCACGGTGACCGTTTCGGACGGCCCGGTAATGGTGACGATGCCCTCGAACCTGATCGGCGAGGACTGCACGACGGCGACCTCGCAGCTGGCCGCCCTGCACGTGACGGCGCTGTGCCCCTCGAGCGCCGCGGTGGCGAGCGCCACGGTCCCCGCGGGCAAGGTGGTGCGCGTGACCTACCACGCGGCCGCAAACCCGGCGTCGGTGCCGGTGAATTCGACGGTCACCCTGGTGCTCTCGAGTGGCCCGCCGGCGGGGGCGAGCACCACGACCACGGCACCGAGCGCGACCACGACCACGACGCCCACCACGACGACGACCTCGGCCGCCCAGGGTCCGCGTCCGGTTCCCAACGTGGTGGGCATGAACCGGGCCCAGGTGGACGCCGCGTTCCGCAAGGCGCAACTCTTCTACACGACGCGAGGGCCCAACGCGGGCACGACGAAGTGGACCAAGGTCGTCTCGGAGATCCCGGCGGCGGGCACGATGGTCAAGTGGCGCTCGACGATCACCCTGAACGTGCAATGAACTGCGACCTCTGCGAAGCGGCGGTCATCACCACGCGCTACTTCGAGAACGAGCACTGCTGGATCGGCGACTGCGAGATCTGCCTGGTGCCGATGGTGGTGTGGCGCGCCCACGATCCCGCCCCGCCGAGCGAGGTGCGCGAGCAGCTGCGCGAATGGTTGGCGAGAATCGCCGATGAGCAGCTGGGCGCGGGCGAGTGGTCCTTCGACGACCACATGCGCAACATCCCCGACCACTACCACGCCCACGCCCGACCGGTGCCCGCGTGGCTGAAGCGGGCCTAGAGCCCTCGGTACACTCTCAGTTACCTGCGAGTAGGAGTAACCATGGGTGCACTAGAAGGTCGCGTCGCCATCATCACCGGAGCGGGACGGGGCATCGGCCGCGAGCACGCCCTGCTCTTCGCCGCCGAGGGGGCCCGGGTCGTC
>DATIVP010000145.1:0-1824 GCA_035465755.1 Acidimicrobiales bacterium
CTAGGTGGAGGCGTCGGGCGAGGTCACTGGTGAGATGGCCCTCGGGATCGACGCGAGCCTTCACGGCGAGGAAGTCGTCGAGCTGGGGGTACATCGCGGCGAAGGTCTCCGGCGCCAAGCGCGCGTCTTTGGCCAGGTAGACGCGACCACCGGCCGCGATCACGAGCTCGTCGAGCTCGTCGAGCATGCCCGGGAGCTTCGCCGGTCCCACCGGCAGGTCGAGGGCCAGCGTCCAGCCCGGCTGGGGGAAGGAGAGGGGCGCTGGCGTGGCCGCACCGAAGCGCTTTAAGACCGCGAGGAAGCTCGGCACCCTTGACGCCGAGAGGCGACGGATCGCCTCGACGATCGCCTCGGCGGATTCGTCGGGCACGCAGAACTGGTACTGGACGAAGCCGCGCTTGCCGTAGAGGCGGTTCCAGTCGCGCACGCCGTCGAGGGGATGAAAGAACGTCGAGAGCGACTGGGATTCGTGACGCTCGTGGCGCGGGGCCGAGCGGAACCACAGCTCGTTGAACGCCTTGATCGTGAGGGGATTGAGCAGTCCGCTCGGCGCGTCGACGGGCACCACGAGGCGAGCGGCGCGCGGTGCGCGCAGGTGCGCGCTTTCGACCTGGCTCGCGGGGGCGTGCTCGCCGCGGCTGAGGATCGCGCGCCCCATGTGTCGGCCCCTCGTCATGCAGTCGACCCAGGCCACCGAATAGTGGTAGGCGTCGTCGCCGCTACTCATCTCGGCCATCACCGCGTCGAGGTCGTCGAAGCGGTCGGTGTCGACGAGGACCTGGTCGGTCTCGATGGGGATCATCTGGAAGGTGACGCTCGTCACGACACCCGTGAGCCCCATCGCGCCCATCGTCGCCCAGAAGAGCGCGTCCTCCTGGGTGGGGCTCGTCTCGAACGTGCCCACCGGTGTCACGATGCGCATGGCGCGCACGTGTGCGGAGATCGATCCATCGCGATGGTGGTTCTTTCCGTGCACGTCGGCACCGATCATGCCGCCGACGCTCACCTGGCGCGTTCCCGGCGTGACCGGGATGAACCAGCCCTGGGGGATCGAGAGGGCGAGCAGGTCGTCGAGCGACACGCCCGCGCCCACCGTGACGAGGCCCTCGGCGCTCACCGGCGACATCGCGTCGAAACCGGAGTTGTCGAGCACGACGCCCCCGGCCAGCTGGGCGGCGTCACCGTAGCTGCGTCCGAGCCCGCGGGCGATCACGGGGCCAGCGAGCGCGGCTGCCACCTCGTCCTCGCTCGATGGCGTGATCACCGACGCCAGGCTCGCGGCCGTGCGGCCCCAGCCCGAGAGGCGCTGGCGCGTCATCCGTAGATGCCCAGGGCGAGCAGCCCGGCCCAGATCACGCCGAGCAGCTGGACGACTCGGTCGTGCAACAGAAGGTCTTCGGGGGACTGGCCCTCGCCGGCCTCGGCCGAGCGCATGATGAACAAGACGGCGAAGACGACCGGCACGATCGTCAAGCGGATGGGAACGATGTGATGGCGAATGGACGAGAGCCCCGTTGCCGACGTGTCAAAGGCCCACAGGCAGTAGCTAGTCACGACCACCGTGGCCGACATGGTGAGGGCCGAGTGCAGGAACTCCGGCGTGTACTGGGCGAGCACCGGGCGCGTCGCCCCGGCGCCGACCCTCTTCAATTCGCTCGATCGCTTGCCGATCACGAGGAACAGCGCGCCGAAGGAGATCACGACGAGGAACCAGGTCGAGACGAAGATGTGCGAGGCCACGGCCCCGGCGTAGGCGCGCAGGAAGAATCCGTTGGCGACGATGCCCAGTTCGATGATGACCGAGTTCTTCAGCCAGAGGCTGTA
>DATIVP010000146.1:0-3848 GCA_035465755.1 Acidimicrobiales bacterium
GAGGCTGGCGACGCTCTCGGCGGCGCGCTGGGCCTGGGCGCGGCCGCGCTCGGAGAGGTGCAGTCCGGGGGCCCGCCCGGGCAGGATCGAGCCGGTCGTGGTGGTCGCGCCGTGGCGCACGAGCAGAACGGTGGTGACGGAAGGCTTGGCCACGGCTACGCCTGGGCCAGCGGCAGCCGTCGTGGACCGGGCACCGCGTCAGCCGGCCAGCGCTTGCGTGACACCTGGGCGAGCTTGTGCAACAGGGCGACCGCTCCGGGGTCGTCGTCGCCGGGACGCGTCTCGATCGCACCCGCTTCGCGCAGCGAGTCCATCAGGGCACGTCCCTGGTCGGTACGGACGATGACGAGCGTCCAGTCGCCGAAGGCGCCGATGCCGCCGGTCGAGATGTCGGCGTGTTCGGCGGCGAAGTCCGGGCAGTGCACGCAGCCTTCGCGGGTGTAGGCGTGGGCCTCCTTCAGCGGGACCTCGTGAAAGGCGCCATCGCGCGTCCAGATCTGGAAGATCCCCTTGATGTTCATCTTGACGATGTCGGCGCGCCGGATCTGGTACTTCGCTTCGAAGAGGTCCTCGAAGATGGCGTCGTCAAAGGTCTTCGAGCACAGCAGTCCGATCGTGAGCGACAGGCGTCGCGCGATCTTGCCGGCCTTGCGCACCTGCATCGCGCCGGGCGCCGAGGCCATGCAGCCCATGCCGACGAGCGCGATGCGCTCCGCGCCGCCCTCGACGGCTTCGGGGTAAGCGAGCAGGTTGGCCGAGTAGGTGTAGCGCGATCCCGCACTGGCGAGCACCTGCTCGCGGGTGCGAGCGACGCCCGGTTGGGCGATCCAGTCCGAGCCGTCACCTTCGAGGGTCGAGACGAGAGCCGCGTCGATGACGTTGGTCTCAAGGGCGTGGATCAACAGTGCCGAGACGAAGCCGCCGTCCTGGGAGTTGCTGCGCACCTCGGGATCGATCGCGCGCGCGAGCAACACGTCGCCGATCCCCCAAGGCTCGTCATCGCTGCGCTCGCGCGCGAATCGATGCGTGTCGATCTCGCTCTCCCAGTTGCGAAAGCGCGGGCAGGCCCGGGTGCACATGGTGCAGCCCTTGTCGCCGTGGGTGCAGCCCTCACGTCCGCCGTCGATGTCGAGGTGCCAGGGCTTGTAGACGCCGCCCTCGCTCTCGTAGTCGAGCACGTCGTGAGGGCAGGCCACGACGCAGGCCGCGCACCCCGTGCACAGTCCCGAGGTCACGACTTCGCTGAAGAGTTCCTTCCAGTGCGGTTTGTCAAGAGCCACCCACAAACCTTAGGGTGCGCGCGACGCAGCGGACCGCTACGCTCGCCGCCGTGCCCGAAGTGCTCGAGATCGAGTCGTACCGCGTGCTGGCCGAGAGAGTCGTGGGGGCGAGGATCGAGAGCGGCGACGCCGACGCGTACCTCGCGAAGAAGCTCACCTCACCGCGCGCCTGGTCACGAGCGGTGAAGGGCCTCACCATCACGGGGACCGCGCGACGCGGCAAGCTTCTCCTGCTCGAGACCGACGGGCCGACGCTGGGCCTGCGATTCGGGATGACCGGCGTGCTGGTCGTCGAGTCGGTGACGGGCATCGACGCCCTCTTCTACGGCCCGCACGAGTTTCGCCCGCAGTGGATTCGCGGGGGACTCTCTCTCGCCGACGGGCGTCGGCTCCTCGTGCACGACCCGCGACGCCTGGCGCGCGTGGAGATCGAACCCGCACTCGACGAGTTGGGCCCTGACGTGCTGGGACTCACGCGCCGTCAGTTCGACGCGGCTCTCCACTCTCGCGGCGAGGGCCCCCCACTGAAGGCACGCTTGTTGGATCAGTCACGAATCGCCGGCATCGGCAACCTGCTCGCTGATGAGATCTGCTTTCGCGCCGGAGTGGATCCGCGCACCAGCGTGGGTCGACTGAGCGACGCGCAGCGCTCGTTGCTCTATCGGGCACTCACCTGGACGATGCGCACCCTGGGCCGGCGTGGGGGATCGCACACCGGAGATCACATGGAGGCCCGCTTTCCCGGGGGCCTGTGCCCGAAGGACGGCGCCGCCATGGCCGTAGCCACCGTCGGGGGGCGCACGACGTACTGGTGTTCGCTCCATCAGACCTAATCAGATAAGAAGTTCGCAAGGTCGACCGGGCGTGGTTCCCACGTGGGCAAGAATGGCCCGGTGCAGTCATTCGTCCAGAACTACGGCTACTTCGCCCTGATGATCCTGGCCATCGCCGAGTCGGCCATGGCGCCCATCCCCTCGGAGGTGACCTTCGGTTTCGCCGGCGCCTTGTGTACGACGGCAATCACGGGCCACGCCCAGTTCAGCGTGTGGGGCGTCATCGTCGTCGGCACCGTCGGTTCCCTGGTCGGCTCGGTCATCGCCTATGAAGTGGGACGCAGCCTGGGTCGCACCATCGTCGACCGCTGGGGCAAGTGGATACTTCTCACGCACAAGGACCTCGACGCCGCTGAGCGGTGGTTCGAGAAGTACGGCGCGGCCTCGGTCCTGATCGGTCGAGTGCTGCCCGTCGTGCGCAGCGCGATCTCGGTGCCCGCGGGCATCGCCGAGATGAAGCGGGGCCGCTTCGCGGTCCTCACGGTCATCGGCTCCTTCGCCTGGGTGACGCTGCTCACCCTGCTCGGCCGGGCCGCGGGCCAGAACTGGGACCACGTCTCGCGCGACTTCCACTACCTGCAGACCCCCACGATCATCGTGATCGCGATCCTGCTCATCTGGGCCTTCTGGCACCGGCTGCGCACCGTGCGCCGTCACAACGCCGGCTACGTCAGTCCCAGCGCTGATCCCGGCGCAGCAGGTCGTCGTAGCTCTCCCGGCGCAGGACGACACGCGCGTCGTCGTCGTTAACCATCACGATCGGCGGGCGCAGCGCGCCGTTGTAGTTGTTCGCCATGGTCAGGCAGTAGGCGCCGGTCACCGGAACGGCCACGAGGTCACCGACCTGGGGATCGCGCAGGCGCACTGACTCGATGAGCTGGTCGCCGGATTCGCAGTGGCGCCCGACGAGCGTGAAGGGCTCGCCGCGACCCACGCGATTGGCGAGCGTCGCGTCGAAGGCCTGGCCGTAGAGCGACACCTCCAGGTTGTCGCCCATGCCGCCGTCGACGGCCACGAACGAGCGCCGTCCTCGCTTGAGGGTCACAACGCGATAGAGAGTGAAGGCCGACTCGGCCACCATCGAGCGGCCGGGCTCGATGAGCAGGCGCGCGTCCGCGGGCAGGTGCGCGCGCGCCGAGGTCACCAGGGCGTCGAGGTACTCCTCGACGCTGGGAACGCGCATGTCGAGCGTGTAGCGCGCCACGAGTCCGCCGCCGAGGTCGTAGACGGGAAAGTCGCCCAGCTGGGCGATGGCTTCGATGGCCTGGGTGAAGGGTGTCGTGTCGAGAATCTGAGAACCCACGTGCACGTGCAGGCCGTCGAGGCGCAGTCGGTCGCTGTGGCGCAAACGTGAAATCGCGCGGCGCGCGTCGTCCATCGAGAGGCCGACCTTGGAGTTGACGTGACCCGTGGCGATCGCCTCGTGCGTCGCGGCCGCCACCTGGGGCAGCACGCGCACGAGGACCCCTTGGACGTCACCCACGAGTCGTTCGAGGCGCTCGATGTCGTCGAAGTTGTCGATGACGATGGTGCCGACGCCCGCCTCAACGGCCATCTCGAGCTCGCGGTCGGTCTTGGCGTTGCCGTGCAGGATGAACGTGGCGGGATCGGCCCCGGCGGCGAGCGCCATGACCAGCTCGCCGCCGCCGGCCACGTCGATGCCCAGCCCCTCTTCGTGCATCACTCGATAGAGGGCGGTGCAGGGCAGCGACTTCGACGCCCAGATCACCTGCGA
>DATIVP010000147.1:0-17640 GCA_035465755.1 Acidimicrobiales bacterium
GGGTCCGAGTCCAGCCACCACAGTTCGGGCTGGACGTCGGCCAGGTGTCGTAGGACGAAGGAATCCTTCTTCTCCATACTGTGTCCAACCCGCGGTCGGAATCACCCTCTCTGGGCACATCGTTTTTCGCCGCTGGGGCGAACGCCAGGTTTCCCTCCTGGCCTGTTTTGACCAGTCTACCGCCGGGACCGGGCTCGATCGCGATTCGACGCGGGACCGATCAGGCGTGCAGAGTGCGCGCCCGGTCGAACTGGTGGGGCCAGGGAATCACGTGTCCCAGGGCCTCGGCCGCGGCGAAGGTCCAGCGCGGGTTGCGCAGGTGGGCGCGCGCCAGCATGACCGCGTCCGCTCGGCCGGTGCGCACGATCTCGTCGGCCTGGTGGGGGTCGGTGATCAGGCCGACGGCGCTCGCGGCGACGTTCGCCTCGCGTCGGACCCGCTCGGCGAATCCCACCTGGTAGCCCGGTCCCAGCGGAATTCGCGCGTGGGCGACGTTGCCGCCCGAGGACACGTCGATGAGATCGACCCCCCGGCCCGCGAGCAGGGCGGCGAGCTCGACGGTCTCGTCGTCGCTCCAGCCCCCTTCGGCCCAGTCCGTCGCCGAGAGTCGCACGAAGAGCGGCGTGGCCTCGGGCATCGTCGCGCGCACCGCGTCGACCACGCGCAGCAAGAGGCGAACGCGATTCTCGAAGCTGCCGCCGTACTCGTCGTCGCGTGTGTTCGACAGGGGAGAGAGGAACTCGTGCAGGAGATAGCCGTGGGCCGCGTGGATCTCGAGCACGTCGAAGCCCGCGTCCAGGGCCCGTTGGGCCGCGTGGGCGAAGTCGTCAACGAGGCCGTCGATCTCGGCTGTCGTGAGGGCCCTCGGCGAGGGGTACCCCTCGAAGGCCGTCGCGCTCGGCGCCACGGTCTGCCAGCCCCCTTCGTCGAGGGTGGCGAACTGGTGGTCGGCCCAGGGGGCGTGCGTGGATCCCTTGCGGCCCGCGTGAGCGAGCTGGATGCCCATGGGCGTGCCGAGGGAGTGGGCAAAGGAGGTGACCCGGGCCCACGCGTCGACTTGATCGTCGTTCCACAGCCCCGGGCAGTTCACCGAGATGCGGCCCTCGGGCGAGACCGCGGTGGCCTCGGCGAGCACCAGTCCGGCCCCGCCGGTCGCGAAGGAGCCCAGGTGCACGAGGTGCCAGTCGCCGACCACGCCGTCGTGGGCCGAGTACTGGCACATGGGAGAGACCCACGAGCGGTTGGCGACGCGCAGGCCGCGAAGATCCAGGGGGCTGAACAGGTTGATCACGGCACTCTCTCGCGTCTCGGGGAAATCACACGCGCGCCCGACGATGCCGGGGCGCCGTCGTGTGGTCGGGCTGGGGAGATTCGAACTCCCGATCTCTCGGCCCCCAGCCGAGCGCTCTAGACCAAACTAAGCCACAGCCCGTGAGTGTGAAAGTTTAGCCGGTGGCGCCGGCGAGCCCTGTTTCAGCCGCCCGCGGCGGCGGTGACGATCTCGATGATGTCCTCGTCGCCGAGCATCTCGCTCTCCCAGGACGATCGCGGAACCACCTCGCCGTTGCGCGCGACGGCGATGCCGCGTCCGTCGAGGGAGAGCTCATCGAGCAGGGCCCGCACGCTGACGGGCCCACCGCTGCGAAGACTGCCGTTGACGCGCATCAGGTTCTAGCGGCGACGAAGTCGGCCGCGTCAATCGCGGCCAGGGGAGCGAGAGTGACGCCGTGGCGGTAGTGCCCCGAGACCCAGGCCCAGCCGCTGGGCTGAATCTCTTCAAAGAACGGCAACAGGTCTCCACTGGCCGGGCGCAGGCCGTAGCGCAGTTCGGCGATCGCCGCGGTTTCGAGGGCGGGCACGACGTCGAGCGCGTCGCGAAGGAGCCGCTGGAGCTCGCCCACCTCGACGACGAGCTCACTTCGTTCGTCCGCGGTTGCGCCCAGCACGCAGTATCCCTCGGGTCGGCTGACCATGTAGAAGGCTCGTCCGCGCACGAAGGCGCGGATCATCGGCTGATCACTGCGGTCGATGCCGTTGACGCGAACCGTGATGCCACGGATCGGGCGAATCACGTGTTCGCCGCTCGCCGCGGCTCCCGCTGGCAGGGCCGTCGAGCCGGTCGCCAGCACGCCCGCGTGCGCGTGGATGGTCTGCTTGGCGGTCTCGACGATCACGCCGGCGCCGTCGGCGCCGACCCGTTCGACCAGCTCATCGACGATCGTCGCACCCAGTGCGTCGAGTCCCCGGCGCAGGAGATCGACGGCCTGATCGGGGTCGAGCCACGCGTCGTCGTCCATGATGAGTCCGTCGTTGATGCGCGGGCTGAGCCCGGTGAAGACCTCGGGCGACTCCGCGCGCGTCACGCGCCGCATGGGGGCCTCAAAGTGACCGGCGATCTGAGCAAACTGCTCGAGGAGTCGTCGATCGCTCGCGTCAAAGCCCGCGAGCAGCGTGCCGCGTTGGTAGATGCCCACGTTCTCACCGACCAGGGCCTCGAGATCGTCGCCGAGCTCGCGCCACGCGCCGAGCGCCTGGCGCTGGAGTCGGTAGTTGCTCTCTTCGCCGGGGGCGATCTCGGCCGACGGCGCGATCATGCCGGCGGCCGCCCACGTCGCGCCGCGACCGACGGCCGGGTCGCAGAGGACGACGTCATGGCCCGCGCGAGCCAGGCGGTAGGCGCTGGTCAGTCCGCTGATGCCGCCACCGACGACGACGACGCGACGTGTTGACATCTCCCCAGAGTATGCCGACGAGGACACGGCCACGTTTCGGTATGATGTGCACGGGTCAGCGTTGCCCCGAGGTAACGCGATGACAGAACTCTACGACCCCTCTTTCGAACACGACGCCTGTGGCGTTGGCATGGTGGCCGACCTCACGGCGTCGCCGAGCCATCGGACCATCGTCGACGCCCTGACGATCCTCGAGAACCTCGAGCACCGTGGCGCGACCGGCGCCGACGTGGACTCAGGCGACGGAGCCGGCGTGCTGATCCAGATGCCGGACGCCTTCATCCGCACGATCTTCGCCGACGTTCCCGCGCCGGGGCACTACGGGGTCGCCCACTGGATGGTGCCGGCCGGGGTGAGAGACGACGAGATCCGTGGCGTCATCGATGCGGGACTGCATCGCGTCGGGTTGCGCTCGGCCGGCTGGCGCAGCGTTCCCGTGGACAGTTCGCTGCTCGGGCCCACGTCGGCGAGCAGCGAGCCACGATTCGCCATGGAACTGATCGTCGCCGACGGCCGGGCCGTGGATCTCGAGAGAGCCCTGTTCAGCGCTCGCAAGGTCATCGAACACTCGAGCGACCTCTACGCCGCCTCCTGCTCGGCCCACGTTATCATCTACAAGGGAATGCTGTCCGCGCCCCAGCTGCGCAACTACTTCACGGACCTTCGCGACGAGGCGCTGACGTCGGCGATCGCGGTGGTGCACTCGCGGTTTTCGACCAACACCCTGCCGCATTGGGAGCTCGCTCAGCCGTTCCGCTACATCGCACACAACGGCGAGATCAACACCGTTCGCGGCAACCGCAACTGGATCACGGCGCGCGAGTCGACGCTGCACAGTGAGTCGTTGCCGCTCGACGTCGCAGAATTGGCACCGATCGTCACCGAGAACATGAGCGACTCGGCCAGCTTCGACGAGGTGGTCGAGCTCCTGGTCCAGTCGGGGCGCAGCCTTCCCCACGCGGTACTGATGATGATCCCCGAGGCCTGGGAGCGTTCGACCGCGATGAACGCGCAGCGTCGCGACTTCTATCGCTACCACGCGGCCCTGATGGAGCCGTGGGACGGTCCCGCGTCGGTGACCTTCTGCGACGGTCGCATCGTGGGCGCGGTGTTGGATCGCAACGGGCTGCGTCCGGCGCGCTACTGGGTCACCAAGGATCGCCGCGTCATCTTCGCGAGCGAAGTGGGGGTCTTGCCCATCGATCCGGCCAACGTCGAGCGCAAGGGCCGCCTCCAGCCCGGGCGGATCTTCCTGGTCGACGTCGCGGCGGGTCGCATCGTCGACGACGACGAGGTGAAGGACGATCTCGCCCGGCGCGCACCCTACGGCGACTGGCTCGCCGATGAGCAGGTGTCACTCGATGAGATCGAGGACCGCCCGATGCTGACCCCGAGCCACGCGACGATTCTGCGCCAGCAGAAGAGCTTTGGCTACTCCGAGGAGGACCTGCGACTCATCGTGCGCCACATGGCACGAGTCGGCGAAGAGCCGATCGGCTCGATGGGTACCGACACCGCGCTGCCCGCGTTGTCGCGCCAACCTCGCTCCCTGTTTGACTTCTTCAGCCAGCTCTTCGCCCAAGTGACCAATCCGCCGCTCGACGCCATCCGCGAAGAGCTCGTCACCTCGACGCGGGTCGGGCTGGGTGGCGAGGAGAACCTGCTGAGCGAGACACCCCAGCACTGTCACCAGATCGTGCTGGCGTCGCCGGTTCTCTCGGTTGAGGACCTGGCCAAGTTGCGCTACATCGACGAGAGCACGCGTGTGCGCGGCTTTCGCACGGCGGCCGTCGACGGACTCTTCGCGGCCTCGGGTGACGCGAGTCCCGGCGAGCGGCTGGCGAAGTCGCTGACGTCGATCTGCGATGAGATCGTCGACGCGGTGCGCGCCGGCGCGAACATCGTGATCCTCTCGGATCGCAACGCGAGCGCCGAACAGGCCGCGATCCCGAGCCTGCTGCTCACGTCGGCGGTGCACCACCGCCTCGTCGACGAGCACCTGCGCACGAACGCCGCCCTCGTGCTCGAGGCGGGTGACGTTCGCGAGGTCCACCACGTGGCACTGCTGCTGGGCTTTGGCGCCTCGGCGGTCTGTCCCTACCTCGCCTACGAGACCATCGACTCGCTCGTCGCCGAGGGCGAGCTGACCGAGGTCAGCGCGCGCGCCGCGCGCTATCAGTACGCCAAGGCTCTCACCAAGGGCATCGTCAAGACGATGTCGAAGATGGGGGTGAGCACGGTGGCGAGCTACGTGGGCTCCCAGCTCTTCGAGACCATCGGCATCTCTCAGCGCGTCCTCGACGCGTACTTCCCGGGGATGCGCTCGCGCCTCGGTGGCGTCACCCTCGAGCACGTCGCGAGCACCGTCCTGGCCTGGCACGCCGACGCCTTCGCGAACTCTGCGCCGGTTCACCTGCGCAATCGCGGCGAGTACCAGTGGCGCCGCGACGGCGAGCTCCACCTCTTCAATCCGCGCACGGTTCAAAAGCTCCAGCACGCCACCCGCGAGGGGCGCTACGACATCTTCAAGGAGTACACGAGACTCGTCGACGACCAGGCGAGCGGTGAGGTGACGCTGCGCGGACTGTTGCGCCTGAAGAAGTCGGCCACGCCGATTCCCCTCGACGAGGTCGAGAGTGCGGCGTCGATCATCAGGCGGTTCTCGACCGGCGCCATGTCCTACGGGTCAATCTCGGCTGAAGCCCACGAGACCCTCGCCGTCGCGATGAATCGCATCGGGGGCAAGTCCAACACCGGCGAAGGGGGAGAGGACGAGGAGCGCTTCGACACCTCCGATCCCCTCAACAACCGTCGTTCGGCGATTAAGCAAGTCGCCTCGGGCCGCTTCGGGGTCACCAGCCGCTACCTGGTCAACGCCGACGACATTCAGATCAAAATGGCCCAGGGCGCCAAGCCCGGTGAGGGCGGCCAGCTGCCGGGCTCGAAGGTCTACCCCTGGATCGCCGCGACCCGTCACTCAACGCCGGGGGTGGGACTGATCTCGCCGCCACCGCACCACGACATCTACTCGATCGAGGACCTCGCTCAGCTGATCTACGACTTGAAGAACGCCAACGACCAGGCACGGATCCACGTCAAACTCGTCTCTGAACAGGGCGTGGGCACCATCGCCGCTGGTGTGGCCAAGGCCCACGCCGACGTGATCCTGATCTCGGGCCACGACGGTGGCACCGGCGCCGCGCCGCTCACCTCGCTCAAGCACGCCGGCACCCCCTGGGAGATCGGGTTGGCCGAGACGCACCAGACCCTGGCCGCGAACGGCCTGCGCAACCGTGTCGTCGTCCAGGTCGACGGCCAGCTCAAGACCGGCCGCGACGTGGTGATCGGGGCGCTACTGGGCGCCGAAGAGTTCGGCTTCGCCACCGCGCCCCTCGTCGTCTCGGGCTGCGTGATGATGCGCGTGTGCCACCTCGACACGTGCCCGGTCGGGATCGCCACCCAGAACCCCGTCTTGCGTGAGCGCTTCACCGGCCGGCCCGAGTTCGTGGAGAACTTCTTCGAGTTCATCGCCGACGAGGTGCGCGAGTACCTCTCGATGATGGGGGCGCGCACCCTGGACGAGGTGATCGGTGACACCTCGCGGCTCGAGGTCGAAGCCACCAGCCAGCTGCACTCGGATCTCGATCTGGCGCCGTTGTTGGCGCTCGTCGCGCCCGAGCAGCGCCGCCAGAGCGCCAAGCAGGCACACGGGCTCGACGCGGCCCTCGACTGGACCTTCCTCGACGAGGCGGTCGCCGCGGCGCGCCAGGGACGCTCGCTGCGCATTGAGCGTGACATCGAGAACGTGCACCGCGCGGTCGGCACCCTCACCGGTTCGGCGATCACGCGCACCCTGGGCGAGCGCACCCTCGAGAACGACACCATCGAGATCGACCTCACGGGTTCGGCGGGCCAGAGCCTCGGCGCCTTCATCCCCAAGGGAGTGACCTTGCGCCTGCGCGGCGACGCCAACGACTACCTCGGCAAGGGACTCTCGGGCGGACGAATCGTCGTCGCCGCGCCGGCGGTGTCGACGTTCGTCGCCGCCGAGAACGTCATCGCGGGCAACGTGGTTGGCTACGGCGCCACTAGCGGAGAGATCTTCATCGCCGGCGTCGTTGGCGAGCGCTGCGCGGTGCGCAACTCTGGCGCCACGATCGTCGTCGAGGGCACGGGCGACCACGCGTGCGAGTACATGACCGGCGGCGTCGTGGCGATCCTCGGTGGCGTCGGGCGCAACCTCTCGGCCGGCATGTCCGGGGGCACTCTCTTCCTCTACGACCCGCGCGGCGAGGTCTACGATCACCTGAGCAGTGGCGTCTACGAGGTCGACCCCCTCGAGTCCGAGGACGACGAGAGGCTCTTTGAGCTCCTGACCCGCTACCAGGGCGAGACCGAGTCGGTCGCCGCTGCGACGATCCTCGCCGACTGGCGGCGCGCGCGGATGGACTTCGTGCGCGTCGAGACCTCCGAGTACCAGAAGATTCGCGAGAACCAGCGTGGGTAAGCCGACCGGATTCCTCGAAACGCCCCGGCGCGGCCCCACGTACCGGCCGGTGCCGGTGCGCCTGCGCGACTGGCGCGAGGTCTACGAGCCCCAAGACGACGAGGCCATCTCCCAGCAGGCGTCGCGCTGCATGGATTGCGGCATTCCGTTCTGCATGCAGGGCTGTCCGCTCGGCAATCGCATCCCGGCCTTCAACGATCTCGTCTACCTTGCGAATTGGGACAAGGCGGCGCGCCAGCTGCTCGCGACCAACAACTTCCCGGAGTTCACGGGGCGTCTGTGTCCGGCGCCGTGCGAGTCGGCCTGCGTGCTGGGCATCGCCGACCAGCCGGTGACCATCGAGCGCATCGAGTACGAGATCATCGAACACGCCTTCGCCTCGGGGCTCGCGCGCGAGGTGGGCGACGTCACCTCGACGGGTCGGCGCGTCGCGGTGGTCGGATCGGGCCCGTCGGGCCTCGCCGCCGCCGCCCAGCTCGCGAGCGTCGGGCACGCCGTTGAGGTCTTCGAGCGATCCGACGCGATCGGTGGCCTGTTGCGCTACGGCATCCCCGAGTTCAAGATGGAGAAGTCCGTCCTCGACCGTCGCCTGGAGGTGCTTGAGGCATCGGGGGTCGTCTTCCACGTCAATGCGCCCATCGGCGAGGGCGCCACGACGCTGGCCGATCTCCAGGACCGCTTCGACGCGGTGGTGCTCGCCATCGGCTCGACCATCGCGCGCCTCATTCCCGCCCCCGGCGCCGACCTCGACGGCGTCGTTCCGGCGATGACCTACCTCGAGGCGGCGAATCGCGCGGTGCGCGAGCGCACGACGCCCGCAATCAACGCCGAGGGCCGCGACGTCGTGATCCTGGGAGGCGGCGACACCGGGGCCGACTGCCTGGGTACTGCGCACCGCCAGGGGGCTCGCTCGGTCACCCAGATCGAAATCATGGACCGACCGCCCCAGACGCGCCCGGCCGATCAACCCTGGCCGACGATGGCCCGGCTCTTTAAGACCACCTCGGCCCACGAGGAAGGTGGCGAACGATGGTTCGCCACCGAAACCCTCGCGTTCCTCGGCGAAGGCTCACTCGAGGCCATCACCGTTCGTGATCACGCTACGGGCGCCACCCACGAGGTGGCGACCACGCTGGTGTTGATCGCCGCGGGCTTCACCGGACCTGAGACGGCGGCTCTCGCCCTGGGCGATGACGCGCTCGGGCCCCGCTCGACCCTGGCGGTCGACGCGTCGTGGCGACTGCCGATTGCCGGTACGCCGGTCTTCGCCTGCGGCGACGCGGTGCGCGGCCAGAGTCTGATCGTCTGGGCGATCGCCGAGGGGCGTAGCGCGGCGGCGGCGGTGGACGCGACCCTTCAGGGTGTCACCAGCCTGCCGTCGCCGGTCACCCCCGGCGCTGCCTCGTGGTAGATGAGCCTTCCACGGACTTTGTAGCATCAAGAGTGCCGGCCCAAGGGGGATTGATGCAGAGCACGATGCAAGACGCACCGCTGACGATCAAGCGGATCATTAACCACGGCGAGTGGCTCTACGCCAACAAAAAGGTCTTCACGGTCACCCCGTCCGGCGTACAGGAGGCCACGTTCTATGAGATCGCCAAGCGCGCCGAACGCCTCGCGGCGGCCCTGACCGACCTCGGCGTGAGCCCGGGGGATCGGGTCGGCACGTTCATGTGGAACAACCAGAACCACATGGAGGCCTACCTCGCGGTGCCGGCGATGGGCGCGGTGCTGCACACGCTCAACATCCGCCTCTTTCCCGAACAGCTCGCCTTCGTCATCAACGACGGCGGCGACTCGGTGATCATCATCGACCACACGCTGATCCCCGTCTTCGCCAAGATCCGCGACCAGATCCCCCAGGTGCGCCACATCATCGTCTGTGGCCCCGACGAGAGCGGTGCCCTGGGCGAGACGCTCGACTACGAGACGTTGATCGAGTCGCACAAGCCCGGATTCGAGTGGCCAGAACTCGACGAGCGCGACGCCGCGATCATGTGTTACACCTCGGGCACGACGGGCAACCCCAAGGGAGTGGTCTACTCGCACCGTTCCTTGTGGCTGCACTCGTTGGCGTCGATGACCGCTAACTCGATCGGCCTCTGCGAGGCCGATCGGTGCCTGCTGATCGTGCCGATGTTCCACGTGAACGCGTGGGGCGTCGTCTACACGGCCTTCTTCGCGGGGACTGAACTCATCATGCCCCAGATGTTCCTCCAGGGCGCGCCCATCATCCAGATGATCCGCGAGCTGCGCCCAACGGTCTCCCTCGGGGTGCCCACGATCTGGAACGACGTCCTGCACGTGGCCGAGTCGGACCCGGGGGCCGACTTCTCCAGCCTGCGCGCGATTCTGGCGGGTGGGGCCGCCGTGCCGCGTCACCTGATCGAAGGTTTCCGCGACCGCTACGGGCTGCGCGTCATTCAGGGTTGGGGCATGACCGAGACCAGCCCCTTGGCGGCGGTCGCGATCCCACCGGCGGGGACCCCTCACGACCAGGAGATCGACTACGAAGTCAAGGCCGGACGCGTGGTCGCGGGCGTGGAACTGCGCATCGTGAACGACGCCGGCGAGGTGATGCCACGCGACGGCAAGACGGTGGGCGAGTTCGAGATCCGCGGTCCCTGGATCACCGGCTCGTCCTACGGGGTCGACGCATCCGAACGCTTCCACGACGGCTGGCTCAAGACCGGCGACATCGGCACACTCGACGCCGAGGGCTTCATGGTGATCAGCGATCGCTCCAAGGACGTGATCAAGTCTGGCGGCGAGTGGATCAGCTCCGTCGAGCTCGAAAGCAACATGATGGCCCACCCGGCGGTCTTCGAGGCCGCGGTCGTGGCGATTCCTGACCCCAAGTGGGACGAGCGCCCCCTGTGCTGCGTGGTGCTGCGCCCCGAGGCGAGCGCCACCGCCGAGGAGCTGCGCGAGTTCCTGGCGCCGCGCGTGGCCAAGTGGTGGCTGCCCGAGCACTGGTGCTTCGTCGAGGCGATCCCCAAGACGAGCGTCGGCAAGTTCGACAAGAAGGTCCTTCGCGCGCTCTACGCCGAAGGCTCGCTTGACGTGATCACCCTCGACTAGTGGCCGACCTCGACGGCCTGGCCGACCAGATCGCCCACCTCGAGAAGGAGGTGACCGACGCGATCTTTGACACCGTGCGCGCCCAACTGCGCGCCGACGACGTCAACGCCAAGGAGCTCGAGAAACGCTTGGCCAAGGTCCGCCGATCCCTCCAGAAGGCGGAGGCGCTGCTGCGCGGCGCCGAGGCGGACTAGCGCGCGTTGAGCTCGTCGATCACCCGACGCAACGCCACGTAGCTGCGCCCGTCGAAGGCGAAGGACACCGCGGCGCCGTCGACGCGAAAGGGGGCAAAGCGCGCGCCCACGCGCGCGAGCGCCGCTAGTTGTGAGTCGCTCGGAGCGTGGCGCAACTCGATGCTCGCGCGGCCTTCGCCCAGGCTGAAGCGCACGAAGTTGCTGTAGTAGTGCTCGATGGCGGCCACCGCCTCGTCGATCGAGTGGCAGACTTCCCAGAGACAATCGCTGTCCGCGTCGAGGTAGCCCACGCTCATGACCGAACCCTCCATGAAGAGGCGCCACTGGTCCCAGTAGGTGCCCGTGGGCGTGTCCACCAAGATCACCGGTGACGGCCTGGTCTTTCCCGTGTGCATCAGGGTCAACAGCTCGTAGGCCTCGTCCAGCGTGCCCAGTCCACCGGGGAAGAAGACGAAGGCGTGGGACTCCTTGGTCAGGGCCACCTTGCGGGTGAAGAAGTACTTCATCTCCACGAGGCGCGACTCGGCGTCCACGTAGGGATTGGCGCTCTGTTCAAAGGGCAGGTCGACGTTCACGCCGATCGTGTGCTCGCGCCCGGCGCCCTTGGCCGCGGCCTCCATGATCCCTGGCCCGGCGCCGGAGACCGTGATCCAACCGCGCTCGGCCATCGCAGCGCTCAGGCGCTCGGCCATGGCGTAGTGGGGGTCGCGCTCGTCCACGCGGGCCGATCCGAAAACGGTGAGCTTGGGCCGATCGTGCCAGGGCGAGAAGAGCGCGCTCGCCGCGACCAGTTCGCTCAGGGCGTTGACCGCGATGCCCAGGTCGTCGCGCGACGCCCGCGCCGCGGCCAGCTCCACGATGGACTCGGTGAGTGTTCGCAGTTCGCCAGCTCGTTCCTCGTCCTGGGGGTAGCGCGCGGTCAGGGCGTCCACGAAGGAATCAACGAAGTCGTGCATCTAGAGCGTCTGGTAGAGCGTGCCGCGCTGGCGCAGGGGTCGACCGAGCGGCTCCACCAGCGCTTCGAGAGTGGCGACGTCCATCTCCTGGCCGTGGGCGGCGCCAGCGGCGCGTGAGATGTTCTCGTCCATCAGGGTGCCACCGACGTCGTTGGCCCCGGCGCGCAGGATGTCGCGCGCGCCCTCGACGCCCATCTTCACCCAACTGACCTGGATGTTGTCGATCAGGGTCGCGTAGTGCAAGCGGGCGACGGCGTGCATCAGAACCGTCTCACGGTAGGTCGGGCCACGACGGGCGCGTCCGCGCAGGAACAGCGGAGTGGCCATGTGCACGAAAGGCAGGGGAACGAACTCCGTGAAGCCACCGGTCTCTTCTTGGAGAGCGCGCGTCACCAGAAGGTGCCGCGCCCAGCTCTCAGGCTCCTCGATGGCGCCGAACATGATGGTGATGTTCGAGCGCAGGCCGACGTGATGGGCGGCCCGGTGCACCGCGAGCCACTGGTCGCTCGAGATCTTGTCGGGGCAGAGGATGGCGCGCACGGGATCGTCGAGGATCTCCGCGGCGGTGCCCGGCAGGGTCTTGAGCCCGGCGTCGCGCAGGCGAGTGAGATAGGCCTCGAGGTCCATCTCCGATCGCCGTGCGCCTTCGAAGACCTCCAGGGCGCTGAAGGCGTGGATGTGGATCGTCGGAGAGCCCGCTCGAACCGCCGCGAGCACGTCGACGTAGTAGTCCCCGTCGAAGTTCGGATGGATGCCGCCCTGGAGGCAGACCTCGGTGGCGCCGCGCTCTTCCGCCTCGCGGACGCGCTCGGCGATCTCGTCGAGGCTGAGCAGGTAGGGGTCGCCGCGCAGGTTCAGCGACAACGGGCCCTTGGAGAACGCGCAGAAACGA
Source organism: Acidimicrobiales bacterium (assembly GCA_035465755.1). GTDB lineage: Bacteria > Actinomycetota > Acidimicrobiia > Acidimicrobiales > RAAP-2 > RAAP-2. Next base: position 12,363 of record DATIVP010000147.1, read on the forward strand.
CACTTGAAGGTGCAGACGTTGGTGTAGTTGATGTTGCGGTTGACGACGAAGCTCACGTCGTCGCCGACGCGCTCGTGGCGCACGGCGTCGGCCAGCTCACGGACCGCGTGGTAGTCGCCGCCGCGGGCGCCGAAGAGCGCGACCAGCTCGCGCTGGTCGAAGGCGTAGCCCGGCTCGTAGCGCGCCAGGATCGCGCCCACCTCGCTCGTCGTGACGTGTCGGGAGGGCGCAACCGGGGGAGGGGAGTCCAGTCCCGGGCTCCAGTCGCCGCCGCGGGCGAGGAAGTGCGAATCGGCTCCGGCGAGCATCGCGGGACGGACGCGCTCGTCGACGAATCGCTCGCCCTGACTCGCGAATTCCGGGTAGATCGTGAGGCGCGCCACGAGGTGCAGCCCGCGTGACGCGCACTTCTCGGAGAGCGTTGCGACGGCCGGCCACGCGCGCTCGGGATTGACGTGATCGATCGTGACCGGCGAGATCCCGCCAAAGTCATCGATGCCAAAGTCGAGCAGTGCCGTGGGGTCGTCACTGAGATTCGGCGGCGCCTGGAGGTGGATCGATGCGGGCAGGATCAGGCGCGCCGCGGCGATGGTCCAGTGGTACTCCTCGTCCGACGGCGCCGGGTCGTGGGCCATGGCGGTGCGCGCCTTGGGCAGGAAGTTCTGGACGATGACTTCTTGAACGTGACCGAAGCGCGCGTGCGCGTCGGCGATCGCCGCCAGGGTCGCGAGGCGGTCCTCGCGAGTCTCGCCGATGCCCACCAGCAGTCCGGTGGTGAAGGGGATCTGCAGCTCGCCCGCCGCGTGCAAGGTGGCGAGGCGCCGTTCGGGCGTCTTGTCGGGCGCGAGGCGGTGGGCGGCAACGTCGGCGAGAGTCTCGAGCATCATCCCCTGTGAGGCGCTGACCGTCCGCAACTGGGCGAGCTCGTGCGCGTAGAGCGCACCGGCGTTCGCGTGCGGCAGTAGACCCGTCGACTCGAGAACCATCTGGGCGGCGCTCGCAACGTAGTCAACGGTCGAGTGGTACCCGCGCGCGGCGAGCCACCGGGCCGCCTCGTCGTAGCGCAGCTCGGGCCGCTCGCCGAGGGTGAAGAGGGCCTCGCTGCAGCCGGCCTCCCGGCCCGCCTCGGCGATGGCCATCACGTCGTCCAAGGCGAGATAGGGGCTCTCGACGTGAGCGGGTGCCTGGGCGAAGGTGCAGTAGCCGCAACGATCTCGGCAGAGCTTGGTGAGGGGAATGAACACCTTGGGTGAGTAGGTCACGACCGATCCGTACGTCGCACGGGCGATCGCGACTGCCTCGCGCGCCAGGTCCTCGAGAGGAGCGTGCAGCAGGTCCGACGCGGTGAGGGGTGAACCCAGCATCGTCATGGCGTCATCCTAGGACGCCGAATCAAGCGGTGAATCGACGTCGCGCGCTTTGCGGTGCCGTCAGCGTGCCGGCTGCGGGCTAGGAGAGCCGTTGTTGTGCCGCGGCCACCGTCTCGAGGACCTCTTCGTAGGAGGAGACGAATGCCGCGACGCCGTCTCGTTCGAGTTGGGCCGTGACCGCCGCCAGTGACACGTCGGGATCGAGCGCGTCGAGGCGCGACGCCTCCTCGCGGCGGACGGCGGGGTCAACGAGGAGCGACTCGGAGAAGCGGCCGTGGTCCAGCGCGGCGTCGAGGGTCGCGTCGGGCATCGTGTTCACCGTCTCCGGCGCGACGAGGGCGTTCACGTAGAGCAGGTCGTCGTAGAGGGGGTTCTTCGTCGACGTCGACGCCCACAGCGGACGCTGGACCTGGGCGCCGCGGCCGAGCAGGTCGAGGACGTGCGGCGAGTCGATGAGCCGCTGGTAGGTCTCATAGGCCTGCGCCGCCTGGGCGTTGGCCGCGGTGCCACGTCGCGGGTCGCCGTCGGCCAGCAGCGCGTCGACGGCGACGTCGACGCGCGAGACGAAGAACGACGCCACGCTGGCGATGCGCGAGACGTCATGACCCGAGGCAATCGCGTCGCGAAGTCCGCTCGCCCACGCCCCGATCACGTCCGCGTAGCGGTCCACCGAGAAGATCAGCGTGACGTTGACGTTCACGCCGTGCGAGAGAACCTCGCTGATCGCGGGCAGCCCTTCGACCGTGGCGGGGATCTTGATCATGAGATTGGCTCGGTCCACCTCGTTCCACAGCCGTAGTGCGGCGGCGATGGTCGCCTCGGTGTCGTGAGCGAGGCGCGGGGACACTTCGAGCGAGACGAATCCGTCGCCGTGTCGACGCTGCCCGGCGTCAAAGCCGGACTGGGCGTCGCCGTGGACAGCGGCGAGGACGTCGCAGGCTTCTCGCACGTCGCTCACCGCGAGAGTCTCGAAGAGCTCCTCGGGCGCCATCGCACCGGCCTGGCGGATGGCGTCGTCGTAGGCGGTCGAGGTGGCCAGCGCCTTGGCGAAGATCGACGGGTTCGAAGTGACCCCGCGCACGCCCTGTTCGACGAACCGCGCCAGCGTGCCGTCGTGGAGCCAGTCGCGGCGGATGTTGTCGATCCACGCGCTCTGGCCGTAGACCTCGTAAAGCTCATTCAATCGAGTCATCGGCCTAGTTCCTCCATCACGTGAGCGACCAGGGCGTCAGCGTTGAGACCGAAGTGCTCGAACAGGTACGGCGCTGGCCCCGAGAGCCCAAAGGTGTCGATGCCGATCGCGTGGTCGACGTAGCGGTGCCAACCGAGCGTCGCGCCAGCCTCGAGGGCGACCGAGGCTACGTCGCGGCGAAGGACTGAGGCGCGGTAGGTGTCGCTCTGCTCTTCGAAGCACTCCCAGCACGGCAGGGCGACCACTCGGGTGGGAATCCCCCGCTGTGCGAGTTCCTCGTTGGCGCGCAGGCACTGGGCGACCTCGGAACCCGTGCCCACCAGGCTGTAGCGGGCGTTGGGGTCCTCACGCACGACGTAGCCACCGCGGTGTGCACCTTGGGCCGAGGCGGCCGCGTCCGCCTCGTCAAAGACTGCGATTTCCTGGCGCGAGAGGACGAGAGCCGTCGCCGGTGGATGGGCCTTGGTCAGGTAGCGTCCCACGAGGTCGAGCGTCTCGTTCGCGTCGCTCGGTCGCACCACGTGCAGGTGGGGCATCGCCCGCAGGCTCATGAGGTGCTCGACGGGCTGGTGGGTCGGTCCGTCCTCGCCGACGCCCACCGAGTCGTGGGTGAAGACGAAGAGAGCACTGGCGTGACTGAGTGCCGCGAGGCGGATCGCCGGTCGCATGTAGTCGCTGAAGACGAAGAACGTCGAGCCGACCGGTCGCACACCACCGTGGTGGGCCTGTCCGACGAGGACCGCGCCCATCGCGAACTCGCGCACGCCGTAGTGGATCTGGCGGCCCCCGGGGTGGGCGACGTTCTGCGCCTGCGCGCCCTTAAGGATCACACCGGTGTTGTCGGTAAGGTCCGCCGATCCCGCGGTCATGGCGTGGGTCTGAGGGAAGTACGTGTCCATCGCACGCTGGAGTGCTTTACGCGTGGCGACGAGCGTGCCGGCGTCGAAGGGGGCAGGGTGCTCGCTGAAGTGGGCCGCCCCGTTGGAGTCAAGCTGCTCGCGCAGGCGACGTCCGACCTCACCGGCCGCCGCGAGGCGCTCGTACCACGCGATGCGCGTCTCGCGCCGCGCCGCCAGACCTTCGAGCAGCCCCTCGCGGATGCTCGGGTCCAGGTGGAAGGGCTCGTCGGGCACTCCGAGCAGGGCCTTCGCGGCCGCGATTGACGCGGCCGAGAACGGCGAGCCGTGGGCCTCTCGTCGGTCCATCATGTCGGCGGCCGGAAAGCCGATGTGCGAACGGATGATGACGAGGGTGGGCCGCTCGGTCTCGGCCATGGCTTCGTGAGCCGCGGTCTCGAGGCGGTCGAGCTCGTTGGCCGCCTCGCCGAGCTCGATCACGTGCCAGCCGTAAGCGCGAAAGCGCATCGCGGTGTCGTCGTGCAGGGCCAACTCGGTCGGGCCGTCGATCGTGATGTGATTGTCGTCGTAGAAAACCGTCAGGCGGTCGAGGCCGAGCGAACCGGCTAGTGACGCCGCCTCGTGGCTGATTCCCTCCTCGATGCAGCCGTCACCGGCGAGGACCCAGACGCGGTGGCTCACCAAGGTCTCGCCGTAGTCCTCGCGCAGTACTCGCTCCGCGATAGCCATGCCGACCCCGTTGGCGATGCCCTGGCCGAGGGGACCGGTCGTGACTTCAACGGTCGGAGCGTGACCTCGTTCGGGGTGACCCGGGGTACGCGAGTGGGGCTGGCGAAAGGCACGCAGGTCCTCGCCGGTCAGGTCGTAGCCAAAGGCGTTGGCGAGCCCGTACTGAAGGATCGACGCGTGCCCGCAGCTGAGGATGAAGCGATCACGATCGGGCCACTCCGCAGCGGTCGGATCGTGGCGCATGACACGATTGAAGAGCGTCACGCCCAGGGGCGCCAGCGCCATCGCCGTGCCGCTGTGGCCCGAGTTCGCCGCGGCCGGGGCGTCCATGGCGAGGGCCACGATCTGACGGATCGCCCGGCCCTCGAGTTCGTCGGCACCGGGATAGAGATCGTCGATCATGGCTAGAACAGTAACAATTCGCCACGCCACTTGATCGACCAGGGCTAGCCTCGAGACGTGCGACTCCAGGTGCCGCCCAACTGCGATCTGACGCTCGGCCTGACCTGTTTGGACAAGTCCACGCCCGGCACCAGCGTCTGGGCGATGGTCGCCGACGAGCGATTCGCCAATCCAGCCGGTCTGGTCCAGGGAGGCTTCCTGGGGGCGTTCGCCGACTCGGCGATGGGCGCCTGTGCCGTCTCGTGCGTGGGATCGCGCAAGGTCTACGTCTCGAACGCCGAGATGAAGATCTCGTTTCTTCGTCCGGTGCTGGTGGGCACCCACCTGACCTGCATTGCTACGAGTACCAAGGAGGGCCGCAGCGTCGTCTTCGTGGCTGCGCGCATCACCGACGACACCCACAACCTGGTGGCCACGGCGAGTTCGAGCTACCTGGTCAAAGAGCGTAGTGAGTAGGCTGAGGGCGTGAAGATTCCGTCCTGGCGAAGGGTCATGAAGGGCGCCTCACTCCAGCGCGACTTCGACGAGATTCGTGAGCTTCTCGTGCGCTACGTGAAGGAAGAGACGGTCCAGCCCCTCAAGGACCTGGGCCGCTACGCGCTCTACGGCGCCATCGGATCGGTCTTCGTCGGCTTTGGCGCCATGTTGCTGCTGGTGGGCGCGCTGCGCCTGCTGCAGGGTGAGTTCCCCGTCTTGGACGGCTCGCTCTCGTGGCTGCCCTACCTGAT
>DATIVP010000148.1:0-2327 GCA_035465755.1 Acidimicrobiales bacterium
TGGCGGCGCGGCGTGCAGGTGGTGCGGCGCGAACAGCCCTGGCCCTGACGATCAACGCGGTTCTGGTCGTCTACTTCGTCGTGAGCGCCGTCGCCAACCTCTTCGGTTGACTCATCGAACGGTCGAGCTTGCGGCGTGGCCGAGGAACCAGTCGCGCGCGGCGCGCGCGGCGGCCTCCAGCGTGCCGGGTTCGTCGAAGAGGTGCGTTGCACCGGGAACGACCTCGAGGCGGTTCTCACAGCGCAGGCGCGCCTGGGCCCAGCGGTTGAGTTCGAGGACCTCCTCGTCCGCCCCGCCCACGATGAGCAGCGTGGGCGCAACCACGTCGCCGAGGCGCGCGTCCGCCAGATCGGGGCGGCCGCCGCGCGACACGACGGCCGCGATCTGGCTGCCTCGGTCGGCCGCGGCCCACAGCGCTGCGGCCGCCCCGGTGCTGGCACCGAAGTAGGCGATCGGCAGTCGGGCTACTCCCCCCTCCTGGCGCAACCACTCGGTGGCCCCGCTGAGACGCGTGGCGAGCAGCGCAATGTCAAAGACGTTCGCACGGTCTCTCGCCTCGTCCTCATCGAGCAGATCAAACAGGAGCGTCGCGAGTCCGGCGTCGTTCAAGACGCCCGCCACGTACTGGTTTCGAGGGCTGAGGCGGCTGCTACCGCTTCCGTGGGCGAAGAGGACCACGCTCAGCGCGTGCGCCGGAACGTGCAGGTGACCCCTCAGACGAACACCTCCGGCGACGACCACGACGTCGACGTCGCGTTCCACCGCGTCATTCACCGCGCCGTCCGGCGGGCCGGCGGTGACTCGTTCGCGAGCTCGCTCGAGGATGGCCACCACGTCGTCGTCCCCGGTCTGAGAGAAGTCCACGTAGGCCTGCCCAACGGCGAAGAACGACGCCGGCGTCTCGAGGCAGACGAACTCGTCGGCGACGCCTCCGAGCATCGACTCCCACTCTGGCGGGGCGACGGGCACCGCGAGCACCACACGCGCGGCACCATGCGCGCGAGCGACTTGGCAGGCGGCTCGTGCGGTCGATCCCGTGGCGATTCCGTCATCGACGATCACCACTGTTCGTCCCGCGATGTCGAGACGAGCGCGACCCGCGCGAAAACGTCGAGCGCGCCGATCGAGCTCTGCGCGCTCGTGCCTCTCGACGTCAGCCACGTCAAGCGCGGACGCACCGACGATTCGCACCACTTCGTCGTTGATCACCCGGACGCCGTCTTCGCCGATGGCCCCCATGCCAAGTTCCGGCTGACGAGGCGCGCCGAGCTTGCGCACCACGATCACGTCGAGCGGCGCGGCGAGCGCTCGGGCCACCTCGGCTGCGACGGGCACACCACCGCGCGGGAGTCCCAGCACCACGACATTCGAACTGCGCAGGTGGGCCAACTTCGCAGCGAGCTGACGCCCCGCGTCAGCGCGGTCGACAAAGGTCACGCCAACCTCCTCTTCCACGATCAGTCTGGCCCCCGCCAGGTCGGAGCGCCAATGACGGCGAAACCCGGCGTCGGGAGCGAATCGTACGTATCACGACCGCAGAATCACCCATCTACGAGGAAAATCACCGGACCCACGAAGGACTCGGAATGACGATGCATCGTGAGAGATTATCGATTGATATTTGAAATCTTGTGATTTGATAGAACCTGGTCATTGGGGTATTCCGACGGTCGAAGCGCGTGTCTGACAGTCGCAAATCCTCGTGAAGCACCTAGCATTGATCCGGCAGCAATGACTGCTTCGATATCACGCCACAGCCCTGTGGACCATGTGACCAACCAATGGAGCCAGCTGGTGCGCGACGCACACCAGCGCACGTGACGCACTCGCCCTCAACGCAGCGTGTCGCGACGGGCCCCGTTCAAGGAGAGCACAATGCGACGATTCCTGTTCGCTTTGTTACTAGCACCGATCAACGTGGTGACTTCGCACGCACCCTCGAACACCCTCGGACACAGCGTGGCGGCGACCACGGCCGACTTGTCCACACGTGCGAGCACGCCGCGCGCCCCGGCGGTGGCCACGCGTCACGCCAACATCGAGGCCGTTCTCACCCAGCGCGAACTACGCGCGAACGCCTTGCGGCTCCGTGTGAGCGTCAGCCAGCTGCGCTCGATGTGGCAGCGGGTTGCCGTCTGTGAAGTCGCCGGCAACTGGTCGATGATCGGACCGGTGTACTCCGGCATCGGATTCCTCAACGCCACGTGGGCCCACTACGGCGGTACGCGCTACGCGCCGCTCGCGGGTCTCGCCACGCGCGACGAGCAGATACTCGTGGGCATGCACGTGACCGGCGGTTACGTTCCCGATCAGAACGGGTGCTCGCC
>DATIVP010000149.1:0-1831 GCA_035465755.1 Acidimicrobiales bacterium
GCGCCGACGGGGCCCGGCTCTCCCCCGCCGGTCGGCGCGGTGCCGGGATCGCGCCCGCCCCCGTCGAAGCGGAACGGTGGGTACTCGTCGGTGAGCAGCAGCACGTAGGCCATCACGCGGTAGCACCAGCGGTTCAGCCCCATGATCACGTCGAAGAGCGCCGTCGGATACGCCCCGGTCACGAGCAGGACGACCGCCGCCGCGATCGTCAGCACGCCGATGACGCCCCCGCCGGTGGCGAAGGACCACGAGTGCGCGAAGTGATCCTTGACGCCGAAGCCGCCGCCGGTCAGGATCGCGACGACGATGTACTGGGGGATCGCGAGCAGCCACCACTTGATCAGCACCAGCCCGCGCGAGAGCCGCTCGGGGTAGTCAATCGAGAAGTCGGCGGGAAAGCTCGCGTCGGACGCGAGTGTGAAGGGCGGATAGACGTCGGTCGCCAGGGCGCTGAAGGAGTAGAACACGACGCGCCACGTCCAGCGGATCACGCCGACGACGTAGTCGAAGATCGCCCGGGGATAGCGGCCGGTGACGAGGATCGACACGCCCGCCAGCACGGTGAGGGCGATCGCCGCGATCCACAAGAAGACGAGGACGAAGAGATGGGGGATCACGAGGAACCACTTCACGAGCCAGAGCCACCGGCTGAGGTGACCCTCCAGGTGCCCGTCGAGGCGCGCCGGATAGGTTCCCGGCACCGTCGCCGTGGGCTCGAGGGCGGCGGGCGCGGGCGTCCCGGGCGCCGGCGCGGCCGCGGGCGCAACTCGTTCGCCGTGGCGCCGTCGCGCGAGTGCCGTCGCGCCGAATCCGATCATCAGGCCGCCGCCAACGAGGGCGAGCACGCCGCCCACCACGAGACCCACCCCCACCGGCAGGACGAGGCCGGGGTTGGTACCGACGCTCACGCGCGCGGCGACGCCGCTGTGGGCGTCGGCGCGCATCACGACCAGGCTCCACTTGCCGCTCGTCGAGTGCCACGAGATCGTACGCTCACCCGTCCCCGAAGACGAGGCCACCCAGAAGTTCTTCGTGGTGGGCGCCGCGACCGACCGCGAACCGCTCACTTCGCGGTAGTTGGCGGCGAAGGGCAGCACGCTGACCGACGTGACCTCGCTGTGGGCGGCGCCCGCGAGGTAGCGATCCACGTCCGACGTCGGCGCGATGCCGAGGAACGTCGGGCCCGTGGCGAGCGAGGCGCGCACGCGCAGCGTGCCGAGGGGGTCGAGGGAGATCCACGAGTTCGGTCCGGGCTTCATCGCGAAGTCGACCGAGGACACCAGAGCGACGCCGTCGGCGCGGAAGGGCTCGACGGGCGACATGAAGTAGCCCTGGGCGTCGCGCTGGGTCGCGTTCGCCCAGATCAGGCCGGCGCCCGCGCCGGTGACGCCGAGCCCGGCGACGAGGATCATCGCCCCCACGATGATCTGAATGATCCGACCTACGCGCATCACGCCTCCTCGATCAGACGAATCGCTCGAGAACCGGAAACGGCCACCGACTTCGTACTACCAGAGACGCCTCACCAGGGCCAATCGCTGCGAATCCCCGTCGTTTTCCCGGCGAACGGCCATCACCTTTGACGATGGCGACGATGCGACGAGCGTATCGACGACTCGCCTGCTCGTTTCGCTGACTTGGCGACGAGAGCCGCGCGACGTTCGACGGTGCGTCGGCCCCGCCGCCCTACGCTCGAATCGTGAGGACGAGACGCGAAAGGGTTAACTTTCTGAGAGGCTCGCGGTCGACGCCGGTGTGGGCGCGCGCGCCAGAAAAATCCGCGGCCGAGGAAGCGTGCGACGAGGACCTCTGCGCGCAGGGACCAGGGGGG
>DATIVP010000150.1:0-7509 GCA_035465755.1 Acidimicrobiales bacterium
GCCCGACAGGACTCGATCACGACCGAAATCATGGAAATCGTGGGCGGCGCCGAAGCGCTCCGCTCGGGAAAGTGAGATAGCAATGACAATGGCACCCGAACGGACCAGCCTGGAGACCGGACGCGTCGTCGCGATCGCCGGCCCGGTGGTCGACGTCGAGTTCCCGCCGCACGCGCTGCCGGAGATCAACCACGCGGTTGAGATGGACCTCGTGCTCGACGGCGTGACGATCACGGTGGTGGGCGAGGTGGCCCAGCAGATCGGCGACGGCCGCGTGCGCTGCGTGTGCATGAAGCCCACCGACGGACTCGTGCGCGGCGCCGTCGTGCGCCAGACCGGCCGAGGCATCACGGTGCCGGTGGGCGAGGCCGTGCTCGGCCACGTCTTCAACGTGCTCGGCCAGCCGCTTGACACCGATGACATCGGGGCGGTCGAGGATCGCTGGGAGATCCACCGCAACCCGCCGGCCTTCGACCAGCTCGAGCCGCGCGCGCAGATGTTCGAGACCGGCATCAAGGTCATCGACCTGCTCGAGCCCTACGTCCAGGGCGGCAAGATCGGCCTCTTCGGCGGCGCCGGCGTGGGCAAGACCGTCCTCATCATGGAGATGATCAACCGCGTGGCCCTCCAGCACGGTGGCGTGTCGGTCTTCGCCGGCGTGGGCGAGCGCACCCGTGAGGGCACCGACCTCCTGCTCGAGATGAGGGACTCCGGCGTCATCGAGAAGGCCGCCCTCGTCTACGGCCAGATGGACGAGCCGCCGGGGGTTCGCTTGCGCGTGGCGCTGGCCGCCCTCACCATGGCCGAGTACTTCCGCGACGTGAAGAACCAGGACGTGCTGCTCTTCGTGGACAACATCTTCCGCTTCGTCCAGGCCGGCTCGGAAGTCTCGACCCTGCTCGGGCGCATGCCGAGCGCGGTGGGCTACCAGCCGACGCTGGCCGACGAGATGGGCGAACTCCAGGAGCGCATCACCTCGACGAGGGGCCGTTCGATCACGTCGCTCCAGGCGGTCTACGTGCCGGCGGACGACTACACCGACCCCGCGCCGTTCACGACCTTCACCCACCTCGACGCGACGACCGAGTTGAGCCGTCAGATCGCGGCCCTGGGCATCTACCCCGCGGTCGACCCGCTCACCTCGACGTCGAACATCCTGGCGCCCGAGGTGGTGGGAGATCGCCACTACGCCGTTGCCCGTCAGGTCCAGCAGGTTCTCCAGCGCAACAAGGAGCTCCAGGACATCATCGCGATCCTCGGCCTCGACGAGCTCTCCGAGGACGACCGCATCACGGTCACGCGCGCGCGCAAGATCCAGCGCTTCTTGTCCCAGCCGATGTTCGTCTCGAAGGTCTTCACCGGCATCGACGGCATCTACGTGCCGGTGGAGGAGACCATCGAGTCCTTTGAGGCTCTGGTCAAGGGCGACCTCGACCAGTACCCCGAGCAGGCCTTCCTCAACGTCGGCGGCGCTGAGGGCGTGCTGCGCAAGGCCCACGAGCTCGAGAACAGCTGATCGTGGCGAGCCTGCGCGTCGAGATCGTGACCCCCGAGGCCGCCCTGTTCTCGGGTGAGGCCACGTCGGTCGTGGCGCGTTCGAGCGCCGGCGAGTTCATGGTGCTGCCCGGTCACACGGCCACGGTGGGCGACGTCGTACCCGGCGTGGTGCGCGTGCAGGCCGCCGAGGGCGAGATCGCCTTTGCGGTGCACGGCGGCTACTTCCAGGTGGGTTCGGCCGGTGAGGGCGCGACCCTCGTGACCATACTCGCCGGGGTCGCCGAGAACGTCGCCGACATCGACGTGGCGCGCGCGAACGCGGCCAAGGAGCGCCTCGTGGCCGAACTGGCGTCGAGCACCGCGGCCAACCCCGATGACCACGCGCCGCACCTGGCCGCCCACGCGGCCCTGGCGCGCGCCGAGCTGCGCCTGCGCGCAGCCGCGAAGTAGCTAGCGGGCGTTCACGTAGTCGATCAGCTCGCGGCGATCGCGCTCGAGCTCGTCGACGCGGGCCTTCACCACGTCGCCGATGGAGACCAGCCCCACCAGGGCCGCGTCGACGACGACCGGCACGTGGCGGATCCGACGCTCGGTCATCAGCGCCATCAACTCGTCGACGGACGTCTCCTCGGTGCACGTCGTCACGGTCGTGCTCATCAGATCCGTCACCGCCATGTCGAGCGCGCTCGCGCCGTGCTCGGCGAGCGCGCGCACGATGTCGCGTTCCGAGAGGATGCCCGAGAGCGACGCCACCGCCGAGGTGACGACGATCGCGCCGATGCCGCGCTCGCGCAGTAGCGCGAGCGCCTCGGTCACCGAGTGCTCCTGAGAGATCGTGGCGACCTCGCGGCCCTTGACCGCCAGCAGGTCAGAAACGTGCATGACAACCCTCCTCGTGCGACGATGCCCCTACGCGGAGACTACGTCGGTGCGCTGTCGCGCGCAACGGGTCAGAATCCGGCGTTGGCGAACTCGGAGAGCTTGTCGTGGCGGTGGAAGGTCTCGACGGTACGCACGGTGCCCGAACCCGAACGCACGACTAGTGATTGGGTCGTCGCGCCGAAGTCGTAGAAGCGCACCCCGCGCAGGAAGTCGCCGTCGGTGACCGCGGTCGCGGCGAAGAAGCAGTCGTCGCTCGCGACGAGGTCGTCGGTGGAGAGCACGCGGGACAGGTCGTAGCCCATCTCTTCGGCGGTCGTGCGCTCGTCGTCGTCGCGCGGATGCAGCACGCCCTGGATCTCGCCGCCGAGGCCCTTGATCGCCGCCGCGGCGATGACGCCCTCGGGCGTGCCGCCGATGCCGAAGAGCACGTCGACGCCCGAGTTGGGCCAACCCGTCGCGATGGCGCCGGCGACGTCGCCGTCTGAGATCAGGAGGATTCGTGCCCCGGCCTCGCGCACTTCGGCGATCAATTCGTCGTGGCGCGGTCGGTCCAAGATGACGACGCCCAGCTCCTGGATCGGCTTCTTGAGACGACGCGACAGCTCCTGGAGGTTCTCGGTCGCGGTGGCGTTCACGTCGATGGAGCCGCGTCCGCGCGGGCCAACGGCCACTTTCTTCATGTAGACGCACGGTCCGGGATTGAACATCGTGCCCCGCTCGGCGAGCGCGATCACCGACAGGGCGCCCTTGCGGCCGGTCGCGGTCAGGGTGGTGCCGTCGATCGGGTCCACCGCGACGTCCACCAATGGCGGACGCCCGTCGCCGATGTGCTCGCCGTTGTAGAGCATCGGCGCCTCGTCCTTCTCGCCTTCGCCGATCACGACGACGCCGTCCATGGCAACCGCGCCGAGGACGAATCTCATCGCGTCCACGGCGGCGCCGTCCGCGGCGTTCTTGTCACCTCGACCGGCCCAGCGGGCCGCGGCGATGGCCGCCGCCTCGGTGACGCGAATCAACTCCAGGGCGATATTGCGGTCCGGCCGCGACGGGGGTTGCACGTAGGCAGATTACCCCGAGCGCCCCGTCGGAATCCTCCTCACGAGCGCCTCGGCCATACTTGATGGGTGAGCTCTCTCGTAGTCAAGGCAGCGGGCCCCCTCGCGGGCGAGGTGCGCGCCCACGGCGCCAAGAACGCGGTACTCAAGCAGATGGCGGCCTGCCTGCTCGCCTCGGGGCGACACCGCCTGCGCAACGTCCCCGACATCACGGACGTCGCCGTGATGAGCGAGTTGCTCGTCGCCTTGGGCTGTCGGGTGACGAGTGGGCCCCACGAGCTCACGATCGACGTGCCCGACGCCGCGGACCTGCACCCGGTGGCGCCCGCTCACCTCTTCGAGGCGATGCGCGCCTCGATCGTCGTGCTCGGTCCGCTGCTCGCGCGATGCGGCGAGGCGTCGATGGCGCTGCCCGGCGGCGACGACTTCGGCCAGCGGCCGATCAACTTTCACACCGAGGGCCTCGGCGCGATGGGGGCAGTCTTCGAGAACGACCGCACCTCGATCCGCGCACGGTGCACCCGAGAGCGCCTGCGCGCGACGCGCATCACGCTCGAGTATCCGAGTCACACCGCGACCGACAACTTGATGATGGCCTGTGTGCTCGCCGAGGGTCGCTCGGTCATCGACAACGCCGCGCGCGAGCCCGAGGTCGAGGACCTGGGTCGCCAGTTGATCGCGATGGGTGCGCGCATCGAGGGCCTGGGCACGTCGCGCCTGACCATCGACGGTGTTGCCGAGCTGGCACCGACCGACCACGCGGTGATCAGCGACCGCGTGGTGACCGCGACGTACCTGGCGGCCGGCCTGATCACCGCGGGCGAGGTGCGCGTCGTCGACGCGCGCGCCGAGCACATGGAGATGCTGCTGCGCAAGCTCGAGTCCATGGGGGCGCTGGTGGACGAGTCCGGACCGGGGGTGAGCGTCGTGGGCGCGAGGCGCCCGCGCGCCTGTGACGTGGCGACGTTGCCCTATCCCGGCGTGGCCACGGACTACAAGCCCCTGATCACGACCATCCTCTCGATCGCCGACGGTGTGTCGGTGGTCACGGAGAACCTCTTCACCGGTCGCTTTCGCTACGTCGACGAGCTGATTCGATTGGGCGCCGACATCCAAACGGCCGGACACCACGCGGTGATCCGCGGCGTCGACCACCTGACCGGCACCGACGTGCGCGCGAGCGATATCCGCGCCGGAGCCGCGCTCGTGCTCGCCGGACTGGTCGCCGAGGGCGAGACGCGCGTGGCGGGATATGAGCACATCGCGCGCGGCTACGAGGACTTCGTGGGCCAGCTGCGCCATCTCGGCGCGACGGTAGAGCTCGCGTGATCTCGCGCGACCCCCAGGAGTTGATGGCCGCCGCCGCGTCGGGCTCGCGCACGGCCCTCGCCCGACTGATCACCTTCGTCGAGTCGGGCGGACAGCGTCAGCGCGACGTCGCGGCCCTGGCCTACCGCCGACCCGCACCTTACGTGGTCGGTCTCACCGGCCCGCCCGGCGCGGGCAAGTCCACGCTGACCGACGCGCTGATCGCTTCGCTGCTCGCGCACGGACGCCTCGGTGCGACGAGTTGCGACGAGGTCGGCGTTCTCTGCGTGGACCCCTCTTCGCCGTTCTCGGGCGGGGCGATCCTGGGAGATCGCATCCGCATGCAGAGCCACGCGACCAATGACGCCGTCTTCATCCGCTCGATGGCGACTCGCGGGAACCTCGGGGGACTGAGCCTCGCGGTGCCCGACGCGCTGCGCGTGCTGGGGGCGGTGGGGTTTCCCGTCGCCCTCGTCGAGACGGTTGGCGTCGGTCAGATGGAAGTCGATGTCGCCTCGGCCGCGGACACGACGGTGGTCGTGACCAACCCGGGCTGGGGCGACGCGATGCAAGCCAACAAGGCCGGACTGCTCGAGGTCGCCGACATCTTCGTCATCAACAAGGCCGATCGCGCCGGCGTCGCCGAGACGCGCCGCGACCTCGAGCAGATGCTCGACCTCGGCGGACCCTACGAGTGGCGCCCACCCATCCTCGAAGCAGTCGCCACCACCGGCGAGGGCGTGGAGGATCTGCTCAACGCGATCTCCTCGCACGCGACGTTCCTCGGCGACGGACGTCTCGAAGCCCACCGACGACGCCAGGCGGCGCGCGAACTGGACCAGGTCATCGCCGCGTCGTTGCGCGCGCGCGTGGCCGACCTCGCCCGCGGCGAGGCCTACGAGCGAGCGCTCGGGGATATCGTCGCGCTGCGCAGCGACCCGTATCACGCGGCCGAGCAGTTACTGTCGGAGTGATGATTGGCGTCACGGTCGGTTACGACCTCCTCTTCTTGGTCCACGTGGTGGTCGCCGTCGCGAGTCTGACCGTCCTCGTCGTGATGCGCACGAGTGCGATGGCCATCGCTCGCGGCGCCGACGGCGCGGTCCAGCGCGCGCGCTTTCCCCGGCGTCGCAACTGGGCCGCTCGACTCGTTCACGTCCTGCCGATCACCGGGCTCGCCATGTCGCTCTCGGGCACGAGCGACGTGTCGCTGACGCGCCCGTGGATCGGGGTGGGCATCCTGTGCTACCTGGCCGCCGCCGGGCACCTCGAGGCGCGCACCCTGCCGCTCGAGCGCGTCGTCGCCGAAGTGATCGATCACGACGGCGCGGCCTCGCCCGAGCGGGGACGCCAGCTCGTTCGTTCCGTCGACACGTTGCTCGCCATCCTCGCGGTCGCCTTGTTGGCGATGCTGATCCAGTTCTGAGATCGCCGTGCGCCACCGCGACCACGACGCGGTGGCGCGGGGGATCCGCGCCCGCTACCTGACGCCCGCGCCCGCGCTGGGTTATGACGTCCTTCGCCGCCCTTACGGCGTCCTCGCCACGCTGGGCGACACCCGCCGCGCCATCCTCGACCCCGAGGCCGGCGAGCGCGACCTCGACGGTCTCGTCGCCGATGACGCCACGGTGGTCTGGGTCGAGGACCGCGAGCGCGCCGCGCGCCTGGCGCCGGCGCTCGGCGTCGCTGGCTACGAAGCGGGGCCGGCAACGACCTACTTGGCCCTCGTCGGTGGCGTGCGCGCGAGCGTGCCCGCGGCCCTCGCGCTACGTCGCGCGCGTGACGCCGAGGACTTCGCCCGGAGAAAGCTCACCTACTTCGCCGACGGCGCGCTCCCGAGCGAGGAGGACCTGGCGCGCGAACTGGCGACGCGCGAGAGCGAGCGTGACCTCGCTGACTTCTTCGTCGTCGACATGGCGGGGGAGACCTCGGCGATCCTCGCCGCCTACCGAGGCGAGGACGCGACGGTGTACCTGCTGGCGACCGATCCCAGGTGGCGTTCGCGCGGGGTCGGTTCGGGCGCCCTCGCGGCTTGGGTGGCGTCAACGAGCGCGCGTTCGCACGTGATCAACGCCCTCGACGGCGGTCGGCCGGCCGAGCTCTACCGGCGACTCGGCTTCGTCGATGAGGTCTACTGGTACCGGCGCTTCGAGCGGGTCTAGGCGAGGAACGAGGCGCGCCCGACCATGCCGGCGGCCACCGTCGCGTTGGTCACCTCGTCGATCAGCACGAAGCTGCCGGTGACGCGGTTGTCGCGGTAGTCGTCCACGGCGAGTGCGTCGGCGGTCGTCAGCCGCGCCAGTCCGATCTCGTTGGTCGAGAGCTCCTGGGTCGCGTCGACGGCCAGGGTGCCGATGTCGATCACCCCGTCGAGTGAGGCCACCCGCGCCGGGGTCGAGCGAGTGGTGTGCTTCACGCGAAGGCGATGCCCCGCCTCGAGGGGGGCGTCACCGAACCAGCAGATGGTCGCGTCGATCTCGCGGGTTACCCGCGGCAGGGGGGCGACCGCGAGCAGGTCGCCGCGACCGGCGTCGGTGTCGGCCGCGAGGGCCACGTCGACCGAGAGTCCTGCGACGGCGTCGTCGCGCTCGCCCGAGCCCGAGCGGATCGCGGTCACGGTCGTCGTCACGCCGGCGGGCAGCAGGGTCAACGTGTCGCCGACGGCGAGCGTGCCCCCGTTCATCATGCCGGCGTAGGTGCGCCCACCCCCGTCTTGGCGCAACACCCACTGAATCGGCAGTCGCGCGGCGCTCGCGCTCTCCCAGAC
>DATIVP010000151.1:0-2102 GCA_035465755.1 Acidimicrobiales bacterium
CGTGTCGGTGGCGTCCTGGGCCATCGGTGCAATCGGCGCGTCACTGTGGATGACCTACTACGTGGGCGCCCACCTGTGGGCGCCGTTCGTCGCGACCGGCCTGGCCGGAACGGCGAGTCTCGCGATTGCCCTGCTGGCCGCGTGGCGCCACGAGGAGGCGCGCCGGCGCCTCGAGATCGAGGCGGCCTTTAGCGGGTAGTCGACTAGCGCGGGTCGTGCATGCGAAAGTCCGGCTGGTGCTTCATGATCTCGCGACGCGCGATGGTCATCTTGTGCACCTCGTCGGGCCCGTCGGCGATACGCAGCGTGCGCTGGTGGGCGTACATCGAGGCCAGGGGATAGAACTGGGTGACCCCGGCCGCGCCGTGGACCTGGATCGCGCGGTCGATCACGCGAAGGGTCATGTTGGGGATCGCCACCTTGATGCCCGAGATCTCGGTCGCCGCCGCTCGGTTTCCCACGGTGTCCATGAGATGAGCGGTCTTCAACACGTACTCGCGCGCCATGTCGATCTCGATGCGACTCTCGGCGATCCAGTCCTGGATGAGGCCCTTGCGCGCGAGGCTGGTGCCGAAGGTCGAGCGCTCGAGCGAGCGCGTCACCATCAGCTCGAGGGCCCGCTCGGCGACGCCGATGGAGCGCATGCAGTGATGGATCCGCCCCGGCCCGAGGCGGGCCTGGCTGATGGCAAATCCTCCGCCCTCCTCGCCGAGGAGGTTGTCCACCGGCACGCGCACGTCGCGGTAGATGATCTCGGGGTGTCCGCCGCGCTCGTTGTAGCCAAAGACGTGCGGGTCCATCCCGATCTCGACGCCCGGCGTGTCCTTGGGCACGACGATCATCGACTGCTGGAGGTGGCGCGAGGCGTTGGGGTTGGTCTTGCCCATCACGATGAGGACCTTGCAGCGCTCGGCGCGCGCGCCGGAGGAGAACCACTTGCGGCCGTTGAGCACGTACTCGTCGCCGTCGCGCTCGATGGACAGGCCGATGTTCGTGGCGTCAGATGACGCCACGTCGGGCTCGGTCATCGAGAAGGCGCTGCGGATCTCGCCGGCGAGCAGGGGCGCGAGCCACTGGGCCTTGACCGTGTCGGAGGCGTAGAGGTTGAGGATCTCCATGTTGCCGGTGTCGGGGGCGTTGCAGTTGAGGGCCTCGGAGGCGAAGCCGACGCGCCCGAGCAGCTCGGAGACCGGCGCGTAGTCGAGGTTCGAGAGCGGCGTACCCGGGTGGTCGGCCTTCAAGTGCGGCAAGAACAGGTTCCACAGGCCGCGTTCGAGGGCGGCGGCCTTCAACTTGTCCATGATCGGCGGGTAGCCGTCGGTACCGACCTCGGCCAGCTGGGTGTAGAAGGTCTCCTCGTTGGGGTAGATCACGTGCTCCATGAAGCGGCGCACCGACTCGTGTACCTCGAGTCCCTGCTGCGTGAACTGATAGGGCATGGTTCCTCGCTTTGAACTCTCCTCAACCTACGCCGAACGCGGACCCCGCTTCGCACGCCGGGCGGCGCGGCTCTCTGCGCGAAAGCGCGCGGGCAGCTCGGCGACCTGTTCGCGGTAGGCGTCGGCGTTCGTCGGCTCGAAGACGCTGACCGGTGGCGAGGTGACGAGCTCGGCGAGTGGGCGCTCTCGCACCTTCGCCCACGCGAGCAGCGCCGCGCCGCGCACCTGGGCGAGGAGGGGATCCTCGACCCGCTCGATGCGCCGGTCCAGGGTGTCGGCGTAGATCTGGGCCCACAGGTCCGACTGGGCGCCGCCGCCGAGGAGCCGCACCGGCTCGAGGCGGCGCTTGGTGAAGGACTCGACGTGGCCGAAGAGCCAGGCGCTGTTGGCCGCCACGCCCTCGAGGACCGCGCGCACGAGGTCGCCCGTGTCGCTGGCGAGTGAGAGGTGGGCGAAGCTCGCGCGCACCGACTTGTCCTCGGCCGGGGAGCGCTCGCCCGCGAGCCAGGGGCGAAATCGCACCCCGCGCGCGCCCGCCGGCGACGTCGCCGCCATCGCCGTGAGGCTCGCGTAGTCGTGTCCGCCGAGCAGGCGGCGCAGCCAGTCGAGCGCGCCGGCGCCGGTCTCTTGGTTGTTGATCACCAGGTAGGAGTCGTTGGAGAG
>DATIVP010000152.1:0-3595 GCA_035465755.1 Acidimicrobiales bacterium
GTGGGCATGGAGTCGAGGACGGGTCCGCGTAGCCACTGGCGTGCGGCGTCGAGGTAGAGGTTCGTAGCGAGTCGCCACGCCGGCCGACCGTCAGCGATCAGGTCGAGCGACACCAATGTGACTTCGTCGCCGTAGCGATCACGCCACCACGCCGGATGGAGCCGCAGGGCGAAGTGGATTGCTCGCGGTGTCATCACGCCCCCAGTCGGGAAAGTCCGAGTCGGGCGATGCGAAGCGATGTTTCGAGTCGTTCTCGCAACGCGATCGCGCCTTTGCCCGTCAAGCGATACGGGCGACGGCGATCATCTGAGTCCAGCGCCTGGACGAGCCCCTCTTCCTCGAGGCGAACGAGCACGCCGTAGAGAGTTCCTGGGCCCATGACGTCTCCGGTCAGGGCTTCGACGTCTTTGATGAGCGCGTAGCCGTGCTTGGGACCCTCGGCGAGACTCGTGAGCACGAGCACCGTGGCATCTTGGGTTCTTCCGATCCGACTGCGCGCCACGTCCACCCCCTCATTCGCGAACTATTACGGAACTCGTAATAGCACACTTCGGGGTGAAACTCAGTCAGAGTGCACTGCAGACTCTTCGGGTGGTGAGAAATCCTCTGCGGGACGCTTCAGTGTTGCGTGATTCTCCAGTTGTCGCTATGGCAATTCACTCAGCCAGCCTGAGGGCAAATGACTGAGGCGGGCCCACCCTGAATCTTCTCGGCGGTCCGATTATTGGGATTCATCGGCACCCATATGGCCGTTTCGTGCGGGTGGCCGTTCCTCAACCGAGTCCGGCCTCCGATCAGGTTGATGGCGCGACAATCTTCCTTGGGTCAGGTCGACGGGTCGCCCACGAACTCTCGGACGTCCTGGTCACAGCGACAGGCGACCGCGATCTTCGCGGCCCACGTCAGCGCATCGTTCCGAGAGGCGACGTCGACCACGGAGAACCCCCCGATTCGCGCCCTCGTCGGCGATGGATTCCTGTCGGTGACGGTCCCGTCCACTGCGACCACCGCCATCTCGTCGGGGCTGGTGAGTCCGCCGCCAAACACCCACACGCCCGCGCGTTTCGCCTCGTCGACTACGGCGTGCGCCGCCGCGGCCACGGCGGGGAAGTCTTCTTCGGGAAAATCCATGGCCCCGTCGTCGAAAGAAATCAGATATTGCGTCATGGTCACGCCCTGAGATAGGAGATGTTGGGCACGCTAACACCCCGCTACCCTTGGCGCCCGATAGAGCGCAAGTCCTCTCGCCCCTAGATGGTCTGGCCAAATGCCACGGATGTCATATGCCGACCAAGGTTTTCGTCAGCTTCGTCGGTTCTAGATGGCGAAGGCGCACTCCGGGCGCTCGCCGAGCTCGACCTGAAGGCGCACGTCCATCTGGACGAGCGGCAGGTCGTCGGCGTGGGTGACGCCCACACACCGCGACGACGTGGGCAGCACGTCAAAACGCATTGGGTGGTGGTGCAGGATGCGCCCGACGAAGGTCGAGAGCGCCACCTCGGGTTCGTCGTCGAAGTCGTGGCTCTCGACTGCGCGGTGCAGCAAGGGCCAGATCGCGGGCTGAAAACCCCACAGGTTCATCGACACCGTGGTGTCGGGCTCGAGCAGCACGGGCGAGAGACCGTCGTCGGAGGCGAATCCGCCCTCCCAGGCGTAGACCTGGCGGCGCTCGACGATGTCGGTGAGGTGTCCGTTGACCACGTTGCAGACGCCACGCGAGACCGGCAGGTCACCGACCAACGCGTGGTCGAGGTGAAAGCCGATGAGACAGTTCGTCGAGCGTTCACGTAGGTGCGCACCCAGCTTCTCGAGTGCGTCGCGCCCATAGAGGTCGTCGGCGTTGGAGATCGCAAAAGGAACTGACGTGTCGAGCAGGCTCTCGGCGGCGAGCGTCGCGTGCACGGTGCCGAGAGGCTGGTGCTGGATGGCGAAGGAGACATCCACCTCCTCGGGCCAGTTCTCGAGGATGTGGGCCTCGATGTCGGGTCCGGTCTCGGGGTTGACGACGACGACGATGCGATTGAATCCGGCGTCCAGCGCGTCTGAAGCGATGAGGTCGATCACGCCCTCGCCGTGCACCCCAATCGGCGCGAGCGGCTTGAGGCCGCCGTAGCGGGTGGCCCGCCCGGCCGCGAGGATGATGAGCGACGGCTCTAGGACCACTGCACCACCGCCGAGGCCCAGGTCATGCCGGCGCCAAAGCCCGTGAGAAGCGCGTACTCGCCGGCGTGCACGCGACCGTTCTCGCGCGCGTCGAAGAACGCGAGGGGGATCGACGAGCTCGATGTGTTGCCGTAGCGGTCGAGGACGACCACGCAACGCTCCATGTCGATGCCGAGGCGCTGGGCGGCCGCTTGGATGATGCGGATGTTGGCCTGGTGGGGGACGACGAGGGAGATGTCGCCGGCGCCGACCCCGGCGCGCTCCATGGCCTCGGTGGCGGAGTCGACCACCACGCGCACGGCGCGGCGAAAGACCTCTTTGCCATCCATCTGAAAGAAACCACCGTGCTCGCAGGTGAGCAGTTCAGCGGCGGTACCGTCGGTGCCCAAGACGAAGGAGAGGATGTCGGTGCCGGACTCGTCGAAGTCGAGTACCACGGCGCCGGCGCCGTCGGCGAGCAGGACCGCCATGTTGCGATCGTTCCAGTCGACCCAGCGCGAGAGGTTCTCCGCGCCGACGAGGAGGATGCGCTTGTTGCCCGTCTCGATGAGTCCTTGGGCCGTGCGCAGGGCGAACATGAAGCCACTGCAGGCGGCGTTCACGTCCATCGCCGCACAGGTCAGTCCCAGCTCGGCCGCGATCGCGGTCGAGGTCGCGGGTGCGATGCGGTCCGGGGTGGTCGTGGCGAGTAGGAGGAAGTCGATCGAGTCGGCCGTCACACCCGCGTCCTCGATCGCGGCCGCACCCGCCAGCGCGCCGAGAGAACCCGACGAGCCGCCGATGCGGCGCTCGCGGATGCCGGTGCGCTCGCGGATCCACTCGTCGGAGGTGTCGAGAGTCTGGGAGAGTTCGTCGTTGGTCACGACCCGTTCGGGTACAGCGATACCCCAACCTTTGAAGCGAACACCCATGGAGACGGCCCTTTCCGTTGGCTGTGGGCCAGTCTAGGGCGGCGCGTTAACGCGCCGGTGGTGCCGCGAGAACCTGCAGGGAACAGCGCGCGACGCTGATGAGGCGGCCGTGCTCGTCGGTCATCTCGATGTTCCAGACCTGGACGCTGCGACCGACGCGAACGGGAGTTGCAGTCGCCGAGAGGGTTCCGTGGGTCATGGGGCGAAGGTGCGAGCAGTTGAGCTCGGTGCCGACCACGATCTGGTCCTCGGCGACGTTGAGGGCCCCGGCCATCGAGGCGGCGCCCTCGGCGAGCAGCGCGGAGACGCCGCCGTGGAGGATGCCGTAGGGCTGGTGCACCGTGGGGCCGACCTCGACGGCGAGCACCACGCGATCTTTATCCGCCTCGACGACGCGCACGCCGAGGTGCTCGTGCACTCCCGGGGTCGTCGAGGCTCGGTGAATCAGATTCTCGCTCATGGCCAAAGTGTAGAGGCCTACCCTTGAACCATGATGAGACGAGTCGACCTTCGCAGCGATA
>DATIVP010000153.1:0-6846 GCA_035465755.1 Acidimicrobiales bacterium
TCTCGCCGATGATCTGGGCGCGACTATTCCCGCCGAAGGGGTCCTTCTTCACGACGACGTCGTAGCCCTTCTCCATGGCCGCGGCCTCGGTCAGGCCACAGAAGGCGACCTCGGGGTTCGAGTAGATCGCCCAGGGCACGCGGTCGTAGTCGACGGGCACCGCGGCCTCGCCCAGGATCATCTTGATGGTGACGATCGCCTCGGCGAAGGCCACGTGGGCGAGCTGGGGGGTCCCGGCGACCACGTCGCCGACCGCGTAGACGTGGGCGTTAGCCGTGCGCATGTACTCGTCAGCCACGACGAATCCACGCTCGTCGATCTCCACACCGGTGCCCTCGCCGAGGAGCCCTTCGGTGCGCGGGCGCCGGCCCACGGACATGACGACGAGGTCGACCTTGACGTCCTCGCCACCCTCGATCGAGACCGCGACGCCCGACTTGGCCACCTTGTGACCGGTCGCCTTGACGCCGGTGAGGACCTCGATGCCGCGCTTCTTGAACGAACGCTGCACGACCGAGACGACTTCGGCGTCACAGCCCGCGAGGATCGTGGGCAAGAACTCGAGGATCGTCACCTTGGTGCCCATGTCCGAGAGCATCGAGGCGAACTCGCAACCGATCGCGCCGCCGCCGATCACGGCCGCGCTCGCGGGCAGGCTGGTCAGGTCGAGGAACTCGTCGGAGGTGACGACCTTCACGCCGTCGATGTCAAAGCCGGGCAGGGTGCGCGGCACCGAACCGGCGGCCAGGACCACGTTGGTGCCCTGCAGGAGCGTTCCGGCGTCGGCGCCGTCGAGGATCGTCACGACCTGGTCGGCGTCGAGGCGCGCGGTGCCGTCGAAGAGGGTGACCTTGCGTCCCTTGAGCAGCCCCGTGAGGCCCTTGGTCAGCTTGTCGACGACCTCGTTCTTGCGGTTCTGGGAGACCGCGAAGTCCACCGTGATGGCGCCCGCGCTGATGCCGAAGTTCGAGGCGTGCTCGAGGGTGCGGCGCACGTGGGCGGTCTCGAGGAACTCCTTGGCCGGCACGCAGCCGCGCTGGAGGCACGTGCCACCGACCTTGTCGCGCTCGACCAGGCCCACGTTGAGTCCGGCCGCGGCCCCATAGAGGGCGGCGGCGTAGCCGCCGGGTCCGCCACCGATAATCACAACGTCGAACTGCTGGACCTCTGGAGCCACGGGCGTTCCCTTCGCTTGAGTCGTAGACCAAGCGAAATCCTAATGTTCTGCGAGAGAGCCGGTCCGCTCAGGCGTGAGTGCCGCGCTGGGTGTCGGCCGCCATCGTGGCCAGGTCATCGACGAAATCGTTCATCGGATCGCCCGAGTGGCCCTTCACCCAGGAGAAGACGACTTCGCGATCGCTCTCGAGGGCGAGCGCGAAGAGCTCCTCCCAGAGGTCGCGGTTGGCGACCGGCTGTCCCTGGGAGTTCTTCCAGCCTCGCCGACGCCACCCGACGTACCACTTGTCGTTGAAGCACTTGACGACGTAGGACGAGTCGCTGACGATCTCGACGGGGCCCTCGGGGCTCGAGCGCAACGCCTCGATCGCGGCCCGCACCTCCATGCGCTGATTCGTCGTGTGCGCCTCGGCGCCGCTCGCGTAGCGATCCTTGCCCTCGGCCCACGCCCAACCACCGGGGCCCGGGTTACCGCGGCAGGCGCCGTCGGTATGAATTCTTTTCATATGTGCCGAGTGACCCACGCGTCCGCATCGTTGGTGAAGCGCGTCACCGCCGTGGGCAGTTCCCCGCGCAGCACCTGGGCGAGGGTGACGTGCTCGAGCACTTCGCGCAGCGCCGCGCGCACGGCGACCCACACGTCGCGCAGGTGCTCGGCCTCGCCCTCGTAGACCAGCGTCTCGGGTCGCATGCCCCGCACGCCCGCCATCGGGCCGGTCACCGCGCGCAAGACGTCGGCGATCGTGATCGCATCCGGATCCCGGGCTAGGCGAAATCCGCCCTCGGGGCCGCGCTGGCTGGTCACGAGTCCCCCGCGACGCAGGTCAGAAAGGATCGCGCCGAGGAACTTGGCCGGCAGATCCTGTTGACGGGCGAGCTGCTCGGCGCTGACGGAGTGATCGCTAGAGGCGAGGGTGAGCAGCGCCCGCACCGCGTACTCGGCCTTGGCGGGAATCTGCATACGCCCATTCTGCCCTACGGGGGCCGCGAGGGCGTCCAACGCCCAACTCCTAGAGTGGACCCGGTGCACGACCTCTCCGAACGACGTCTCTACCTCTGCGTCGGGATTCGCGACGACCTGTCGGACTTCTTGCCCGCGGTGCTCGAGGGCGGCGTCGACGTCGTCCAGTTGCGCGAGAAAGACCGCCCCGACGAGGACCGACTCGCGGCCGCGCGCGTGATGGTGCCCATCTGTCGGCACTTCAACGTGCCCTTTGTCATGAACGACTCCCCCGAACTCGCCCTGGCCAGTGGCGCCGACGGCGTCCACGTGGGCCAAGACGACGTGAGTGTGGCCCGTTGCCGAGAGCTCCTCGGCGAGTCCGCGATCGTCGGACTGTCGACGCACGCGCGAGGCGAGTTCGACGCGGCCCTCGCCCAGGCGGCGAGCTACTTCAGCGCCGGTCCCATCGTCCCCACCCCGACCAAGCTCGGCCGCGCGGGCACCGGGATCGACTACGCGCGAGAGTGCACCGCGCGCAGCGACCGGCCCGTGTTCGTCACGGGCGGGGTCGCCGCCGACAACGTGGGTGAGCTGGTGCGCGCCGGCCTTCGTCACTTCGTGGTGGTGCGCGCCCTCACCGAGGCAACGAGTCCCGCGCGCGCGGCGCGCAACCTGCGACGAGCGCTCGACGAGGCCCTCGACGCCCTCTAACGGTGGCGGTCGAGCCAACCGAGCAGCGTCGCCACCATGCGCGGATCGGCGCGCAGTTGGTGACCCGCGCCCTGGATGAGTCGAAGCTCGGCCCGACCGTCGGCCGCGGCGACGAGGTCGCGCGCGTCGGAGACCGGCACCTCCTGGTCCTCGGTGCCGTGGCCCACGAGGAGGCGTCGCGGCGGGATCTTTGCGATCGCGCCCAGGGGGTCGATGGCGAGCACGTCGCGATAGAGCTCCTCGGCGCCGAGCAGCTCCTTCTCGTTGGCGACCACGCCGGCGACCTGCACGGCGGCGCGCAGCTCCTCGGGCGACCCGCACCAGGGCTCGAGGTGCGCCGGGGCCGCGAAGGTGGCCACTCCGCGCACCCGCTCGTCCTCGGCCGCGCAGGCCAGGGCCAGTGCGCCGCCAAAGCCGAAGCCGGCCAGGGAGATGCGCTGCTCGTCGCGGGTCATGCGCGTGATGATGTGGCCCAGGTCCTGACGCCACTTGGTCGCCGAGAAGGTCCCCTGGCTCGCGCCCACTCCCGAGAGCGTGCCCGTGGCGACCGTCCAGCCCGACTCGGTGGCGAGGTGCGTGGCCAGTTCTGGCAGGAGGCCCGCGGCCTGACGGCCCATGCCCATGGCGCGCGGCAGTCCGTGGACCAGGATCAGGACGTGGCCCGCCACCGGGCGCGAGTTGGAGGTGGCGATGCGCAGGTCGAGGATCGACGAACCGCTGTCAAACTGCTCGTGAGCGAGCACGTCGCCTTAGATGCCCAGTCGCTGGGCGAGCAGCTCGCGGTGATAGGCCGGATCGCCGAGGAACAGCTCCGAGGACTTGGCCCGCTTGAAGTAGAGGTGCGCGTGGTGCTCCCACGTGAAGCCGATGCCTCCATGGATCTGGATGTTCTCCGCGGCGCAGTGGAAGTAGGCCTCGGAGCAAAATGACTTGGCCAGACTCGCGGCGACCGGCAACTCGTCGTTGAGCTCCTGGGCGGCCCAGGCGGCGTAGTAGGCGGCGGACTTGGCCGACTCGACGTCGAGGAGCATGTCGGCGCACTTGTGCTTGATCGCTTGGAACGAGCCGATGGGGCGACCGAACTGGATGCGCGTCTTGGCGTACTCGACCGCGTTGTTGAGCACGCGCTGGGCGCCGCCAACCTGCTCAGCGGCAAGCGCCGCCGCCGCGATCTGCGTGGTGGTGACCAGCCCGTCGAGGGCAGCGCCCTCGACACCAATCAACGCCGCCGGCACCGCCTCGAGCACGAGGCGGCTCTGCTTGCGCGTCTGGTCCATCGTGGGCAGCAACTCCTTGGTCAGCCCCGGCGCGTCGCCGGCGACCGCGAAGAGCGAGAGGCCCGCACCCGTCATCGCCGGCACCAGGATCAAGGAGGCCAGCGACCCGTCGGTCACGTAGCTGCGCACGCCCGACACCCGCCAGCCATCGGCGCCGGACGCGGCCGTCGTCGAGGTGGCCGAGATATCCCAACCCCCGGCGTCGTCGGTGAGGGCCAGGGTCGCGATCGTCTCACCACTGGCGATGCCCGGCAGGTAGGACGCCTTGTCGGCGTCGCTGCCGACCTGGAGAAGTGCGGTCGCCGCGAGCGCGACACTGGAGAAGTACGGCGCACACAAGAGCGAGGCGCCCATCTCCTCAAAGACCACGTAGAGCTCGACCGGGCCGTATCCCTGTCCGCCGAACTCCTCGGGAATGCCCAGTCCCTGGAGCGCCAGCTCGTTGGCCATCTGGCTCCACACCGCGGGGTCGTAGCCCTCGTCGGTGGCCATCAGGCGACGCACCTCGGTCTCGGGGGACTTCTCGTCGAGGAAGCGCCGGACCATCTTGCGCAGTTCTTCCTGTTCCTCACTGAAACCAAAGTTCATGGCGTCCCCTGTCGTTACCGGGCGGTATCACCAGCGACACTAGCCAAACTCTCCGACCCGTCCGCGTGGCACTCTTAAGGGGTGGACAACGTGGATCTCGTCTGGAGCGACGCGGCTGTCGAAGTGCACCGCTTCGTCGTCGGACCCCTCGCCAACAATGTCTACGTCGTGCGCTGCCGGCGCAGCGGCGTGGCGAGCCTGATCGACGCGGCCAACGAACACGAGCGGCTCCTGCGCGTGGCGAGCGGGCTCGGCGTGGCCTCGGTGCTCGAGACCCACGGCCACTGGGACCACATCGGCGCCGTCGAGGAGGTTCGAGCCGCGGGCATCGACGTGTGGGTGGCCGAGGAGGACTCGAGGCTGCTGCCGAGCTACGACCACCTGCTCGACGACGACACCGTGCATCGGGTGGGCGACCTGCGCCTGCGCGTGCTGCACACCCCGGGACACACCCCCGGTTCGGTCTCGTTCTACCTCGAGGGCACGCCCCTGCTCTTCACCGGCGACACCCTCTTTCCGGGCGGACCGGGCAACACGACCTTCGAAGGTGGCGACTTCGCCACGATCATCCGCTCAATCGAACAGCGGATCTTTCGTGTGTATGGTGACGCCACGATGATCTGGCCGGGCCACGGTGCGCCCTCGACGCTCGGCGCCGAACGCCCGCACCTCGATGAGTGGATCGAGCGCGGCTGGTGACGGATTGGACACGAAGCGCCCACCGGTAGGATCGGGCGCGTGTCCGAGGCCCTCCTAGAACTACGCGATTTGCACGTCGAGGCCGACGGGGCCCCGATCCTGCGCGGCGTCTCGCTCGTTGTCAACGACGGCGAGGTCCACGCCTTGATGGGTCCGAACGGGGCCGGCAAGTCGACCCTGGCCAACGTGATCATGGGCCATCCGGGCTATCGGGTGACCGCCGGCGAGATCTTCCTGCGCGGCGAGAACATCGCGACCTGGACCTCGGACGAGCGCGCGCGCCACGGCATCTTCCTCGCCTTCCAGTACCCCGAGGCCATCAGCGGCGTCTCGGTGATCCAGTTCCTGCGCCAGGCGATCGCCGCGCGAAAGGGTCTCGAGGAGTTGAGCGTGCTCGAGGTGCGACTCGACCTCGCCGAGTGGATGGACCGCCTTGGCATGGACCCGGCGTTCGCCGAGCGCCACCTCAACGAGGGATTCTCCGGCGGCGAGCGCAAGCGCAACGAGATCCTCCAGATGGCCCTCCTCGAGCCCGTCATCGCCCTGCTCGACGAGACCGATTCGGGACTCGACATCGACGCGCTGCGCGTGGTGGCCCGCGGCGTGCGCACCGTGCGCGAGGAGCACCCCTCGATGGGAGTGCTGCTCGTGACCCACTACGTCAAGCTGCTCGAGGAGATCAAGCCCGAACAGGTGCACATCCTCGTCGACGGGCGAATCGTCGAATCAGGTGACGCGAGCCTGGCCACGCGCATTGAAGAGGGCGGATACGACTCGTGGCGCGCGGTGAGCGCATGACGAGCTTCAACGCCCGCGCGGTGCGTGCCGACACCCCGATGATGAAGCGCGTCGTCAACGGTCGACCCCTCACCTACCTCGACACGGCGTCCTCGAGCCTGCCGCCGCGCGCGGTCATCGAGGCGATGAGTCGCTACTACCAGCTGCACCACGCCAACGTGCACCGCGGGGTCTACACCACGGCCAACGAGGCGACGGAGACCTTCGAGGGCGCCCGCTCCGCCGTCGCCGATTTCATCCACGCGCCGGGAGGAGCCGACGAGGTCGTCTTCTCCCACGGCACCACGGAGTCCTTCAACCTCCTCGCCAAGAGCTGGGGAGCCGCCAACCTGCGCGCGGGCGACGTCGTGCTGGTCAGCGAGATGGAGCACCACGCCAACATCGTGCCCTGGTTCCAGCTGCGCGAGACCACCGGCATCGAAGTGCGCTTCATTCCGGTGAACGACGAGTACCGCCTCGACCTCAGCGAGATCGACCGGTTGATGGAGGGCGTTCGCCTCGTCTCGGTGACCGGCATGTCCAACGTGCTCGGTACGATCAACCCGCTCGGCGAGCTCGCGAAAATCGCGCATCGACACGGGGCTCTCCTGGCCGTCGACGGCGCCCAATCGATCGCCCACCTGCCCACCGACGTGGCGTCCCTGGGCATCGACT
>DATIVP010000154.1:0-2146 GCA_035465755.1 Acidimicrobiales bacterium
CTACCTGACCGCGCCCCCCACGCCCTGGTCCGGGACCCGACACGGGGTGCGCACCAGTGACGTGGCGGTGCGCAACCCGCCTCACCAGTTGCTGGATCGCATCAGCGGGGGTCTCACCCCCGGCGAGCACCGCGCGCGCTAATCACTTCCGTCGACGGGTCCACGGACGCCGGCGTCAAGGTGGATCGTGAGTACTGCGATGTCGTCGTGTCGGACGCTCCCGCAAGGCCCATCCGACGCGAGACCTCTCGTTGTCAAGGGCGGTCCCGGGAACGAGGCTCAGTCGACCGTGTTGTCGGGGTGCGCCCTCAGCCACGCCTCGTCACTCGCCGCGTCGCGGCGCTGGCGACGCACGTGCAGCACCCACGCGAGGGCGATCACCACGACGAGCAGGCCGATCCCCAGCCAGCTCGCGTAGTGCTCGATGCGAGTGAGCGCCGAGCCCGCGAAGTAGCCGAGCAGGGCGTATCCCACGCCCCAGACGAGCCCACCGAGGGCGTTGGCCACCAGGAAGCGCCGGTAGTGCATCTTGCTCATCCCGGCCAGTCCGGGCATCACGGCGCGCAAGAACGCGGTGAATCGCCCGATGAAGACATAGATCGGCCCGCGCTGGCGCAGACCCTCGAGCGCGCGTTGCAGAGCCACCTGGCGGTGGCGGATCACGGGGAGCTTCAAGAGGTTCTCGCCGTAGCGGTGCCCCACGGCGTAGCCCACCGAGTCGCCGACGATGGCCGCGACGACGACGAGCACGCACAAGACGGCGATGTTCACGTGACCCTTGCTGGCCACGACCCCGGCGACGATGACCGAAGTCTCGCCCGGCAAGACGAAGCCGATGAAGAGGGCCGCCTCGCCGAAGACGAGCAGCGCGACGAGGCTGTAGACGAGTCCACCCGAGAGCTTCTGGAGCTCGCTCAGGACGTAGGTCACGACGGTGGCGGTCACGGCTCCATTGTGGTCGAAATTGGCGGAGGCGCCGCGGGTGGTCTGTCGCGGGTGTGCGCGTTATGACAGCATGGGACATGCCCAGCACGCGTCCGATTCGTACTCCCTCGCGCGCGCGTGCGCCCGAGCGGCGCCTGCCGCTCAACGCGCCGGTGCGCGCCTGGGCCATGAGCGAGTGGGCCCTGTTGCCCCTGCGCGTCTTCCTCGGCGTCACCTTCACCTACGCCGGGCTGCAGAAATTGGCCAATCCCAACTTCCTCAACGCGGCGAGTCCCGTCTCGATCCAGTCCCAGATGATCGCCAGCGCGCGCATCAGCCCGATCCACCTGATCTTGAGCCACCTGGTGCAGTTCGCCAAGCCCCTCGGCCTCGTGATCGCGCTCGGCGAGCTCGCGATCGGCCTCGGCACCTTGTTCGGCCTCTGGACGAGGGTGGCGGCGCTCGGCGGGGCGATCCTGTCGTTCACCTTGTTTCTCACGGTGAGCTTTCACGCGTCGCCGTACTTCACCGGCGCCGACATCGTCTTCTTCTTCGCGTGGCTGCCCTTCATCCTCGCCGGCGGCGGATCGCGGCTTTCGATCGACTCGTGGATCGCCACGCGCGCGGCCAAGATGGAGAGCGCGCCGCCGCCCGCGCTCGTCGCGATCCCCTTCGTGCAGGTCCAACAGCTCTGTGGGCACTTCAACCGGGGTCGCTGCAGCGCCCGCGAGGGACTGCGCTGTGAGAGCGCGGTCTGTCCGGTGCTGCTGGGCGATCGCGCGCCGATGGTGACGCGGGTCACGATCGACTCGGTGGATCGCCGCTCGCTGGTGCTCGGCGTCGCGGCGGCCGCGATGGTCGGCGCCAGTGCCGCCTTGCTGGGTGGGGCGACCGCGGCGATCGGGCGCGCGGTCGGCGGGGCCAAGCCCGCGGTCGGCGCGAACCAGCTCGGCGCCACGTCGACCACGACGCCCGGGTCGCCCACGACGACGTCGGGCCCGACGACGACGTCGAAGTCGGCCCTCGGCACCCTGCTCGGGCCGTCAAAGGACGTGCCGGTCGGCCACGCCGCGACCTTCACGATCCCCTCCTCGGGAGACCCCGGCATCGTGGTCCAACCCACCAAGGGCCAGTTCGACGCCTACGACGCGGTCTGTCCGCACGCGGGCTGCACCGTGGGCTACTACGCGGCCAACCAGACGCTGGCCTGTCCGTGCCACGG
>DATIVP010000155.1:0-6050 GCA_035465755.1 Acidimicrobiales bacterium
ATCGTGACACTGTTGGCGAAGCGCGTGAGGAACGTCGCCTCTTCGATGGCCGAGTCGCCGCCGCCGATGACGGCGATGTCGTGACCGCGAAAGAAGAAGCCGTCGCAGGTCGCGCAGGTGGAGACCCCGTGGCTGAGCAGGCGATCCTCGCCGGGAACGTTGAGCATCAGCGACTGGGCGCCGGTGGCGAGGATCACCGCGTCCGCGCTGATGGACGGCTCGGCCTCGTCCGAGAGCCAGGCCCGAAAGGGCCGAGCGGCGACGTCGAGTCGCGTCACCTTGGCCACGCGCAGGTCCGCGCCGAAACGCTCGGCCTGAGCGCGCATGTTGGCCATCAGTTCTGGACCGGTCAGGCCCTCGACGAAGCCGGGGAAATTCTCGATGTCCGTGGTCAGCATGAGCTGACCACCGGGCTGGTCGGTCGTTGACGAGGGTTCGCCCTCGATGACGATCGGCGAGAGCTGGGCCCGGGCGCTGTAGATGGCGGCCGTCAGGCCGGCCGGGCCGGAGCCAACGATCAAAACGCGAGTGTGTTCCACTACTTCCTCAATTTGACGGGGTGGCGACGTCGCCAGATCCATAGGCCGGTCGCGAGCGAGAACGCCCCGACCAGGAGGTACGACAGCCACTGGTGCGACGCGAACGCGTACACGTCGAGCAGGCGCACGAAGCCGATGACGAGCATGGCCACGAGCACGATCGACATCAGCACGAGGATCGCCGAGAAGGCGATCACCCGTCCGGCGAGCATGATCGGGCGCAGCACCTTGTCGTGGACCACGTCGAGCAGGTGGTCGAGCGCTCCGAGGGCCTTGTCGACGACGTCGTCGCGGCGCGGGTCTGACGGACTGTCCACGTTACGAATGTAGTGGGGCGGGCGAACCCGAGATCCAACACAGCGCGACGATGCGCGGCCCCCCGTGGGTCCCCACGACGGGACCCATGTCGGTGACGATGACGGGATGCACGAGCGGGATCGATGCGGCCAGTGAAACCACGGAGGCCACGTCCGGGGCATCACCGTGGACGATGGCGAGGCGTTCGAGGGGCGCATGCTGGCGCGCGACCTCGACGATGGCCGCCAGGGCCCGCGCGCGCGTTCGCTGGCGGCCGGCCTCGGCGACGACGCCGTCCTTGAGTTCGAGCAACGGCTTGATCGCGAGGACCTGACCCAGCAGGGCGCGAGCGCCGCCGACGCGGCCGCCCTTGACGAGGTGCTCGAGGGTATCGAGAGTTCCGCACACACCGACCCGACCGCGCAGGTCGAGCGCGCGCGCTTCGAGCTCGTCGAGGCTCGAACCGCCCCGCGCGGTCTCGGCGAGGTCGAGCACCATCAGGCCCAGCGCCATCGACACCGCTTGGGAGTCGACCACGCGCACCGCGAAGTCCGGGGTCTGGCTGGCCGCGAGCGTCGCGGACTGATTGGTCGCCGACAGCGCCGCCGAGAGGGTCACCACCAGGGCGCCGTCGTAGCCCGCACCGCGAGCTCGCTCGTAGGCGTCGTGGAACGCTCCCGGCGCGGGTGCGGCGGTCTCGGGTAGGACCTTGCTCGACGCGCAGCGCGCCCAGAACTGGGCGGGGGAGAGGTCGACGCGATCCACGAACTCGTCGTCGCCGAAGCGAATCGATAGCGAGACCACGTCGATGTCGAGCGCCGCGACGATGTCCTGCGGCAGGTCGCACGCGCTGTCGGTGATGAGTCGGATTCGAGACACTGCTCCCCCTTTACCGGATCAGCCTTTCATCTTTTTGGGGGTGGCGCCCGTGGCGACTCGAGCCCAGGGCCACCGCGGCGACGTAGACGACGACGCCGGCGGCGAGGGCCGCGACGAATCGCACCACCAGACCCGAACCCACGGTGGCGCTCGAGGTCGCGTAGGCGATGGCGATGGCGAGCACGGCCGCGAGCGAGGCGACGAGGCTGCGGCGAACGTGCACCGAGAAGATTGCCCCGGCGACGTGTACGCGGTAGTGGGCGAGAGTCGCGAGCGCCAACACGGCCGCCACGCTGTAGGCGATTGACACGCTGGCACTGAGCGCCCCGATGCTGTGGCGCCCGATGGCGAGCGCGATCGCGATGGTGAGAAGGTTCTCGACGACGTAGAGGTAGAAGACCTCGCGGGCGCGCTGCATCGCCTGAAGTCCGCGCACGCACACCTGGAACACCGTGAAGCCGGGAAGCCCCGCGGCGAGCATCGCGAGCACCGTCCCCGCCGCGAGAGAGTGCTGGCCGCGGAGGTGGTTGAGCAGGATCGCGACCAGCGGCTGAGAGACGATGAGGAGCACGAGTGTCGCGGGCACGATGATCACGAGGGACTGGCGCAGACCGAATCGCAGGCGATCGCCGAGAGCGTCCATGTTGCCAGCGGTCGAGTAGGCCGCCAACTGGGGGGTGAGCGCGGCCAGCACCGAGACGACGACCACGGCGTAGGGCATCTGCATGAAGGACCAGCCGTAGGTGTAGGCGCTCACCGGACCGTTGCCGCCGGTGCCAAAGGCCAGGGCCAGCACGACGAAGAGCGACGCCTGGTTGGCCAGCACCACGAGCAGGGTCCAACTGCCCAGTCGCGCCACGGCCCGCAGCGCGGGGTCGGCGACGTCGAGTCGCAGCGAGAGGCGCCAGAGGTTGGCGCGCGCGAGTGAGGGCAGGAGAAGGACGAACTGCACGGCGACGCCGAGAGTGGTGCCCAGTCCCAGCCAGAGCAGCTCGTGCGATCCCCCGAGCGAGCTGAGCGACGGGGTCGGATCGACCAGGTGGAACCACACGAGCACGACGATGCACACCAGGTTGTTCGCCACCGGCACCCAGGCGGGCGCGCCGAAGCGCTGTCGCACGTTGAGTAGCGCCGTGGCGATCGCGATCACGCCATAGAAGAAGACCTGGGGCGCGAACCAGCGCAGCAGTGACGAGGCGACGTCGCGCTGGTGGGCGAGGGTGGCGCTGGCGAGCGTGACGTGGTGCATCGACGTGAACGCGTCGATGATCCATGGCGCGGCGACCCAGGTGAGAATCGTCGCCACCCCCAGCACGAGCAAGGCGGCGTTCACCACCGAGGAGATCGAGCGCCACGCGCGGCGTTCGCCGTCCAGGGCGAGGCGTTCGACGAAGACCGGGATGAAGGTCGCGCTGGCCACGCCGCCCAGGACGAGGTCGAAGAGCATGTTCGGCACGGTGTTGGCGAGGTTGTAGGCGTCGGCGAGGGGCGTGAATCCCAGAACCCAGGCGAGCACCAACACGCGCACCAGACCGGTCAGGCGCGAGGCCAGCGTCCCGCCGGCCATCGAGAGCACTCGTGTGCCGTGGGTCGTCATCTCGCGTGTCGTCCCTTGCGGCCCCGACGCAGCGTGCGCCACCACCACATTGCGAGGACCATGAGCGAGGCGAGAGTGAGGAGGTAGCCCACCAGCGATGCGCCGGCGATGCGCACGCTGATCGCGGCGCGCGCCAGCTCGACCTGGCCGTTGGGGGTGGTGAGGGTGACTTGAAGCGTCGCGTTGTTCTCGTGGCCGGCGCCGATGGGTACGCGTAGCGACGTCGCGGGCGCGGACAGGGTGGTCGTCACGTTGCGTCCGGCGGGAAAGGTGATGCCCCCGGCCTCGAGGTGGACGGCGACCGTGACCGGATAGGGCGCGCGTGAGAGAAGAGTGATCGGTAGGGCGGTGCCCGTTCCCGCGAGCGTGATCGAACTCGACTCGATCGAGAACTGGTTCAATTCCAGGCCGAGGCGGTCGCTCGCTCTCGTGATCAACGCCTGACGGGCCGAGGGCGATCCGACGATCTCGGCACTGGCCACCGCGACGCGCAGTCCCTGGCTGACCGACTTCGACGCAATGGCGTTGGCGTAGGAGGTAACCGCTCCGATCAGCGTGCGCAAGGTGTCCACGTTGCGCGCCGACCACGCGGGGTCGCTGCCGTGGGCCATCGTGCGCGTCGTCGGCGTCGAGTTCGTGCCCACCAATGAGGAGTCGAAGCTCGGGGTGAGACTCGTCGCGTGCACGAACGGGTTGTGGGCGAGGCCGGCGAAGAGCTGGTCGAGGTAGGTCGGAGAGGTGTAGGCCACCGGCGCGTTCACGACCACGATGCGCGTGGCCGGGGCGTTCGGCGCCTCGAAGTGCAGGAACGCGAGGGTGGCGAGGGTCATGGCCGCACGTCGACCCGGTTCGATGCTCGCGTCCATCGCCAGCGCGCTGAGGGGCTGGTCGGTGGCGAGCACCAACTGCGGTGTGCCGGCGACGTGAAAGGGCGAGCCCCAGGCCAGCGTGGACGAGGGGGCCACGGAGAGGGCGGACTCGGGCATGACGACGTCGCGCACGCCGATGCTCGAGAGCGCCGAGAGGCTCGCGAGCGAGGGGTTGCCCGAGACGACGAGCGGGGGGTCGACGAAGCGACCGTTGAGCTCGGTGAGCAGGTTGCTCGTCAACGTGAGCTGCAGAGCCACTTGGGTCGTGAGGCCATTGGCCGCGAGTCCCCCGAAGTCGATCGACGACGGCGGCGCGGCCACGACGCGGTGCAGCGGATTGGTGAGTGCGCGCGAGAAAGCCTGCCGCCACGCAGCGCCCGTGGCCGTGGTCGAGATGAGAGCACTGGCCAGAGTGCGGTAGTCCACGCCCAGGCTGACGGGCAGCTGCTGGGCGGCGATGGCGTTGAAATCGCGCGTGGCGCGCCCGGCGTGACGCCAGGACGAGGGCCCGAGTGAGGAGATCCAGTCCAGAGAGATTGGCCGGACGACGCGGCTCACCCGCACCGCGACCAGCGACCACTCCGTGGTGGTGGTCGCGCCCGACTGCACGCTGTAGCGCAGCGGATAGACGCCTTCGCAGCTGGCGCTTCGACAGGTGAGATGAAGGTTCAGCGATCGAGCCCCGCAGGGTTCGGGCACCGCGCGTGCCGTCGCGGTGAGCAGGTTGACCGTGAAGACGTGGGTTGAGTGCGCCGCGCAGTCCACGGCCACGGCGCCGGTCGTGGCCAGGGGAGCGGCGCTGTCGCCCACGCCGGTAATGATGGGTGCGAGGCCTGATCGGGTCACCGCGAGAGGGTAGAGGGCGACCTCTAAGGTGCCCTTGAGCGGGGCGCTGAAGGACAGCCCCAGGTGAAATCGCGCGACGCCGCGCGGAGTCAGTGTCGTCGCGGCGTCCTGGTGAACCACGCTGAACGTTCCCGAGGCCGCCCCCGCGTTCGAGGGCCACACCAGCGAAGCGAGGCTGAAAAGTACGACGCCGAGCGCCCGCCACCAGGAAGAAAGTCGGTGGAACATGTGCCTACAGGCTACCGTTGCCGAACTGCGCGACCGGGAGCCGGTACCCTACAGTCGCCGTGACCTCCTCTGAATCCACCCTCGAGCGCCTCACCCAGATCGCCCAGCTCTCCGCGCCCCTGGCGCGCGCCTTCGCCGACGCCGGGCACCGCCTCTACGCGGTGGGCGGGTCGGTGCGCGACGCGCTGGTGGGCGTGACCGGGGAGATCGAGGAGATCGACTTCACCACCGACGCTCGACCCGACGAGATCGCCCGCCTGATGGCACCGCTGTGCAGCGCGCTCTGGGAGCAGGGTCGCGCCTTCGGCACGATCGGCGGGACCCTCGCGGGCAGCGCCATCACGGCCGAGGTCACCACCTTCCGCTCCGAGGCGTACGTGGACCATTCGCGCAAACCCGCGGTCGAGTGGGGCGATTCGCTCGAGGTCGACCTCTCGCGGCGCGACTTCACGATCAACGCCATGGCCCTGGACGTCGTGGCCCTCGCCCTGGAGACCCCGGGGGTGCAGACCCTCTTTGACTACTTCGGTGGCTTCGCCGACCTGCACGAGCGCGTCCTGCGCACGCCCACCGAGGCCGGCGGCCTCTTTCGCGACGACCCGCTGCGCATGCTGCGGGCCGCTCGCTTTGCGGCGCGCTTCGACCTGCGCATCGATCCGCTGGTGGAGGCGGCCGCGGTCGAGAACGCCGAGAAGCTCTCCATCGTCTCCGCTGAGCGCATTCGTGGTGAGCTCGACCTGCTCATGGTGACCGAGCGCCCCTCGATCGGGCTCGACTTCCTCGTACGGACCGGAC
>DATIVP010000156.1:0-1978 GCA_035465755.1 Acidimicrobiales bacterium
CAAGAAGAGCTCGCCGGCCGCCGGGGTGAGGTTGCCCTCGGTGATGCCGAGCACCGTGCCCGCCAGTCCGGCCAGGGTGCCCGAGAGGAACCAGGTGATCGTCGTGATGCGCTTGGTGTCGATGCCGCTCGTCATGGCGAGCGTCGAGTTGTCGGACATGGCGCGCATGGACTTGCCCAGACGCGTCGTCTTGAGCATCGTGTGCACGGCGATCATCAGAACCACGGAGAGGGCCATCACGATGAGCTGGTTCTTGGTGAGCAGCATCGGGCCCACGTGGATGACGCGCTCGATCGTCATGTTGTAGAAGCGCACGTTGTCGCCCCAGATCGCCGAGAGCAGGTTCAGCATGATCAGCGAGAGGCCGAAGGTGACGATCAGCACGTAGAACGTCTTGGAGAAGCGCCGCGCGAAAGGGCTCAGGAGGATCCGATTCAAGATAACCGCGACGACGCCCATGAAGAGCGAGCCGCCGATCATCGCCTCCCAGATGTTGAGGTGGAGGATTTCATTGTTCAGCGCGAACGAGATGTACGCGCCGAGGGCCATGAAGTCGCCGTAGGCGAAGTTGATGTAGTTCGTCACCCCGAACTGCAGGCTCAACCCCACGGCAGCAACGGCCAACACAGAAGCGGTCGACAGACCGAATCCGAATGACAGCCAAAACTGCGTCACTGACACTCCCCCCCAGGACGTCTTGTCGGCGATGTGACCGATCAAGTTTGAAAGTTTCTATCATTTTCAGTTTGACCCGTCAAGCAAGTTTGGAAGATTTCTCCTTCTGGGTGGTGAAATCTCCACTTTGCGGCGCTCGCGCTCTGACGTCGGGAGAGTCACGTCATCGCAATTTACTTGGTGAAGGGCTATTTCCGTGGAGAAGATGTGTGAGGAGCCGTGACCGGCGACGTTGAGATTCGACTCAGGAAAATCAGCTGGCCTGACTGATTGGTGCTCAGTAAGTTCCCGTGATTCGTTCCTGAGTGGTGCTCAGTCGGCCGCCGCCTGACATAGTGAGACGATGACGACGCGAGATCGCTACAGCCACGGGCACCACGAATCGGTTCTGCGCAGCCATCTCTGGCGAACCGCCGAGAACTCGGCGGGCTTCCTTCTCCCCCATCTTCTCCCTGATCACAGGGTGCTTGACGTGGGGTGCGGACCGGGCAACATCACGATCGACCTGGCCCGACGCGTTCCCGCGGGTCACGTGACCGGCGTCGACGTCGCGGCCGCCGCGATCGATCTCGCGACGCATCACACGCCGCGCGAGGGCGTCGAGAACGTGGACTTCGTGGTGGGCGACGGCTATCACCTCGACTTCGCCGACGGCTCCTTCGACGTCGCCTACGCCCACCAGGTCCTCCAGCACACGAGCGATCCGGTCGCGGTACTGAAAGACGTGCGCCGGGTCCTACGCGCCAACGGCCTGCTCGCCGTTCGCGAGGCCGACTACGGCGCGTTCACGTGGGCACCCGACGACGAACGGCTCACGAAGTGGATGGATCTCTACCAGCGTCTCACGCGAACGAACCGCACCGAGCCCAACGCGGGTCGCTACCTGCACATCTGGGTGCGCCAGGCCGGCTTTACGATCGAGCAGGTCTCCTCGTCGAACTGGACGTACCAGACACCCGCCGAGCGGGCGTGGTGGGGCGGACTCTGGGCCGATCGCGTGCGCGAAAGCGAGTTCGCGCGCCAGAGCCTCGAGTACGGATTGGCCACCCGCGACGAGCTCGAGGAGATCGCCCAGGCCTTCCTCGACTGGGCCGGGAACGTCGACGGGATGTTCATGGTGCCGAGCAACGAAGTACTCGCCCGTCGGTAGCCAAGTAGTCCACGCAATGCCCACCCTCTTTCGAGTAGGCACCACGGAAGACCACCACCATCGAAGTAACGGCGGTATCGAGAATCGCATCTGAAGATCTATCGCCCCTGACAGACTTCACTCGAACATCCTGAAGGCACTCTTCGCCGAATC
>DATIVP010000157.1:0-1825 GCA_035465755.1 Acidimicrobiales bacterium
GATCCACAGGTCCGCCCCCGCGCCGGGGGTGTTGATCGAGCTCGACAGCGGCGCGTAGGCGACCCAGCCGAAGTTGGCCGCCCCGCCCGCGGTGAAGAAGCCCAGCAGCATCGTGATCGAGCCGGTCAGGTAGAGCCAGTAGGAGAGCGCGTTCAGGCGCGGGAAGGCCATGTCGGGCGCGCCGACCTGGATGGGCACGATGATGTTGGCCAGGCCACCGAAGGCGAAGGGTCCGGCGAAGAGGTAGATCATCACCGAGCCGTGCATCGTGAAGAGCTCGTTGTACTGCGCGAGCGAGACCAGGGTCCCGTTGGGGCTGGCCAGCTGGGCGCGGATGATCTCGGCGAAGGCGCCGCCGATGACCAAGAGCACCACCGAGGTGACGGTGTAGGACAGGCCGATGATCTTGTGGTCGGTCGTCGTGAGCCACTTCAAAAGGCCCGACGGCCCGTGGTGCTCGTGGTGGTCGGGCTCTTCCAGGTGGAGAGGTCGCTCGAGGACGTCAGTCATCACTTCACCCCTGAACTGTTGGTCACCTTGGTGGGTACGTACGTGGCGCTCTGGCCCGACTGGGCGGCCGTGGCGGCCGCCGCGGCGCTGGCGTTGGTGAAGCCGGCGAGCCACGCCTGGTAGGCGGAGGCCGAGACGACCTTCACCTTGAAGAACATGAGCGAGTGGTAGAGGCCGCACAACTGGGTGCACTGGCCGAAGAACGTGCCGGTGTTGACCGCACGGAAGGTGAACTGGTTGTCGATGCCGGGCAGCGCGTAGCGGCTGAAGTTGAAGGCCTTGACGTAGAAGCCGTGGATCACGTCGGTCGAGGTGAGATTGATGTGCACGTCGGTGTTGACCGGCATCACCATGACCGGGTCCTGGGTCGTCTGGCCCACCACGACGGCGTTGGTGCCCGGGTAGGAGAACTTCCAGCCCCACTGGAACGCGTTGACGTCGATCGTGACCTTGGTCGCGGGGTTGGCGACCTCCTTGTTCTCCACCACGAGGGTCGCGGCGAAGAGGCCGAAGACGATCAAGATGGGCACGATCGTGTAGGTCAGCTCGAGGGGGATGTGGTACTGGGACTGGACGGGAATCGCGTCGCTCTTGCGCCGGTACTTGACCATGGCCCAGGCGAGCAGGAGAAGCACGAGCGCGCCGATGACGACGGCGCCGAGGGAGAAGCCTTGCCAGAGGTGGAAGACCGAGCGAGAACTCGTGGTGTCGCCGGCGTTCGCGCCAAAGGACGGCACGGTGCAACCGGAGAGAGCGAGGGCGGCGAGGGGGAGTGCAGCGGCTCGGCGCACGCGACGCCACTTGCCCGTTCGAGCCGTTACACCCTGTGGGGACAGGGCGGGTGAATCCACGTACTGAGAATAGTCAGGGGTCCCTCGGCCCTCCGGGGCGGAAGTTATGAAAACCCTTATTTACGAGCGCGGGTTCGCTAGTATCGCGCGCCGGTCGACTCGCGGGCCGCCCAGGCGAAGACGCCCTTGGCCATGGTCGACGTCGCGGCCTCTGCGCGCTGGGTGCAGATCTCATGGCGCGCGCGGCTAATCGCCTCGTCGGCGGGCGCGGCGAGCCAGGCCAGTTCAATGAGGTGTCCGGCGAGGCGTAGCGCCTCGTCCGAACCGGTGGCGGCCAGCTCTTCGGCGCGCGCGGCCAGGCGCGCCGCGCCCCCGGCCAGCTCGGCCACTTCGCTCGCCAGGCGCCGCTCGGGGGCGGGCTTCAAGGTCGCGGGGGTGCCGTCCCTCCCCCCGCCGTAGAGGCGCCAGACGTTGTGGATGATGATCTCGGGCTCGTCGTAGACGGGCTGGAGAAAGGGTCGTCC
>DATIVP010000158.1:0-2692 GCA_035465755.1 Acidimicrobiales bacterium
GAGCAGCACCGACGACGAGGTCACCCCGCCGCGCACGCCGGGCACGACGGTGTGGGCGACCATGGCGTGCACGTGGGGATGCGCGAGCAGGACGAGGGGGATGACGAGGAAGTTGACGGCGACGAAGAGCATCATGAACCGCTCCCAGCGCTGGAACGAACCGGTGGCGGTCACGGCGAAGAGCACGACGACCGCGACGGGCACCGAGAGGTACGGCGACACGCCGAAGTAGCGCATGGACAGCGAAATCCCGATGAACTCGGTGATGATGATGAGAAAGTTGAGCAGCAGGATCGAGCCGATGGAGACGTTGCCCCATCGCCGACCGAAACGCTCGCGGATCAGGCGACCGTGTCCGACTCCGGTCACCGTACCGAGGCGCGCGACCATCTCCTGGTTGATGATGAGGACCGGAATGAGAAGCGGCAGGGTCCACAGCAGCGAGTAGCCGAAGTTCTGGCCCGCCTGGACGTAGGTGGAGACGCCGCCGGCGTCGTTGTCGCCCACCATGACGATCAACCCGGGCCCGATGATCGCGAGCAGCGTCAGGGCCCGCGCGCGCAGCCCGTGGCGCGCCCCGGTGTCGTGGTCGGCAATGGTCCCGAAGGCGCCGCTGATCTGGTTGTCGGAAACGTGTTCGCGGGCCACTGCCCACCTCCTCTCGGATCGTCGTTGTGGCACGCGGCCGCGACGATCGGGAGGCGCTAGTCGCCCAAGAGACCGTGTCGCGGATGCGTGAGTGCGGGAAAGACCGGCAAGCCGGTACTCGGGGGTTTCAGACGGACCCCCTTAGAACGAGACCGACGCGGCGCACTACTCCTCCACCGCGCTCATGCCGAACTCGCGGCGCCAGCCCTGGGGCAGCATCACCTCGAGCAGGTCGTCGACCGTCACGACACCGATCATCTGGCCGTGCTCCTCGTCGAGCACCGGCAGGACCGTCAGATTGAAGTCGCTCATCTTGCGCGCCACCCGGTGCAGGTCCCAGTGCGGGTGCACGTGGGTCAGGTGCGTGCGCGCGACGTTGATCGCGAGCTCAGAGTCCCGCGAGCGAACCAGCGTGGCGATGGGACAGGCCCCGAGGGGGTGTCCCATCCAGTCGAGTACGAAGACCGTGTGCAGGGACTCCGTCGGCGCGCTCGAACGACGAATCGCCTCGAGGGCCTCTGCGACGGTGGCGTCCTCGGCCACGGACACGTAGTCGAGGTTCATCAGTCCGCCTGCCGTGTCGGCGTTGTAGGAGAGGAGGTTGCGCACGCGAACCTGCTGACTCTCGGGCAGCTTCTCCAGGATCGGCATGCGGCGCTCCTGGTCGATCTCGCTGATCAGGTCGGCCGCGTTGTCGGGCTCCATGCGCGCGAGCAGTCGCGCGGCGTCCACGTCACTTCGGCCCTCGAGGAACTCGAGCTGATGGGTCGTGTCGAGCTCTTCGAAGACGTCGGCCTCGAGCTCGCGGTCCAGCCCCACCGCCTCGATGATCTCCTCGCCCTCTTCGTGGCTCGCCTGCTCGACGAGGTCGGCGATCTGGGCGGGGTGCAGCTTGGCGAGCTTGCGGTAGGGAATGCGCAAGCGGGCCGTGGGCACGTGGCTGACGAAGGGCTCGATGGAGGCGAAGTCCACCAGCGTGTCGGACTTGACGTGGCTCGCGATGCCGGGGC
This sequence comes from Acidimicrobiales bacterium, assembly GCA_035465755.1. GTDB lineage: Bacteria > Actinomycetota > Acidimicrobiia > Acidimicrobiales > RAAP-2 > RAAP-2. The sequence continues at coordinate 1,659 of DATIVP010000158.1, forward strand.
CGAAGATCCGTCGCAAGAACGGACGGCGCCCCGAGTCCACGCCGACGACCTCCCAGCGACCGTTCGCCTCGGCCAGTTCGATCTCGTTGGCGATGATGAGACGCCCGCGCACCAGGTTGATCAGGTGGCGAGCGAGGAGGTCCTCAGCCAGCAGCAGTTCGCCGGGACGGCGCTCGAAGCGGCGCAGGTCCACGCGTCGGCCCTGGAACGTGACGCGCCCCTCGGCGAAGCCACCGATCTTCTTGATGGGCAGAAAGAGGTCGCGGCCCTCGATGCGGATGACCGCGCCCACGATCGGCGGGTGCGCGTCGTCGCCGAGGCGCGCGACCAGGTCCTGGACGCGTCCAATCCGGTCACCGGCTTGATCGAAGATCGGCCGGTGCAGGAACGTTGAGAGGTGAAAGATATCGGCCATACGAACCTCAAGACCCCCCAAGGCTACCGCCTAGGGCCTCGCAACCACCACGGTGACTTCAGGCCAGCGAGCCGATGACCTCGATTGCGAAATCCAGGTCATCGTCGGTGACGTCGTGATGGGTCACGAGGCGCACGAGGTTGGCCGAAAGGGTGTCGCCGAGCACGCCGCGCTCGGCGAGGGCACCCACGATCTCTCCTGCGCGTTCGTGGCGGAAGGCCACGATGTTGGTCGCACACGACGTCGGGTCGTAGTGAGAGTCGGGCCAGGCCGCGGCGACCGCCGCGGCGAGCTGCTTCGCGCGCCGGTGATCGTCGGCGAGGCGATCGACCATGGTCTCGAGCGCCACGAGTCCCGCGGCCGCGATCACGCCCGCCTGGCGCATCGCGCCACCGAGGCGCTTGCGCTCGACGCGCGCTCGCGCCATCACCTCGGCCGGTCCGGCGAGCAGGGACCCCACGGGCGCACAGAGCCCCTTCGACAGGCACGACATCACCGTCGTGGCTCTCGCCGTGTAGTCGGCCGCCGAGATCCCGGTGGCCACGACCGCGTTGAAGAGTCGCGCACCGTCCATGTGCAACGGCGTGTCGCCGAGCACGCGCGCGAGCGCGTCGAGGCT
>DATIVP010000159.1:0-1709 GCA_035465755.1 Acidimicrobiales bacterium
CCCACCTTTTCGCCGACGATCGCTTTGGTCGCCACGTTTGCCTCTCTCTGTTGTTCCGCGCATCGGTTCTCCCGACACACAGACGCTCCGCCGGGCCAGGGACCCGAACGGAGCGCTCGACTGGTTCGGTTCAGCGTTCCCGTAGGCAACTGAACACATCACTTGCTCGCCGCGTACTTTCTACGGCGTGCCCCCGTTTAGGGGGGCTACAAACCGTACACCACAGACGCCCCCGAATGCAAAGTCACTCAGGCGGTCGTGACCAGGGAGTCGAGTCGTGCCAGCTCTTCCTCGCGGAGGCGCAAGGAGCCCGCGGCCACGTTCTCGGCCACGTGGGCCGGGTTCCCGGTGCCCGGTATGACCAGCACGTGCTCGCCGCGCGCCAGGGTCCAGGCCAGTCGCACCTGGGGCGGGGTCGCCCCGTGGGCCCTGGCCAGGGCGAGCACGACGTCGTGCTCGCGGGCCGATCGACCGTGCGCGGTCCCGCTCCCGGCGAGGGAGAAGAAGGGCACGAAGGCGATTCCCGCCTCGCCACAGGCCTCGAGCACCGCGTCAGCGTCGGCCGTGCGCGCCTCGACGCTGTAGCGGTTCTGCACGCACACGATCTGTGTGATGTGACGCGCCTCGTCGAGCTGGTCCTTGGTCACGCCCGAGACGCCCAGGTGTCCGATCAAGCCCTCGCCGACCAGGTCCGCGAGCACTCCCAGGTGCTCGGCGAGTGGCTGAGAGTCGAGGACGCGCAGGTTGACGACGTCCAGGTGGTCGCGGCCCAACTGACGAAGGTTCTCCTCGACCTGGCCACGCAGCTGATCGGGCCTCGCGAAGGCCTGCCACTCCCCCGAGGGATCGCGCCCCGGACCCACCTTGGTGACGATGACCAGGTCGTCGGAGTAGGGCGAGAGAGCGGCGTTGATCAGCTCGTTCGCCGAGCGTGTCGCCGAGAAGTAGAAGGCCGCGGTGTCGACGTGGTTCACCCCGAGGCGCACCGCCTCGCGCAGCGTCGCGATGGCCAGGTTTCGGTCCGAGGGGACGCCCAGATGAAACGCCGCGCTGCCCGTGAGGCGCATCGCGCCGAAGCCGACGCGGTTGACCGTGCGCCCACCCAGCCTCCAGGTCCCCGCATCGCTCGCGTGCACATTGTTCCCTTCAGTCGACGGAGACAAAAAAAGCCGCCCCCTCCCAGGGAGGGGGCGGCCTCTTTGTCGAACTAACCCTGGCGGATCTTGATCTCGATGTCCACGCCGGCCGGCAGGTCCAGGCGCTGGAGCGAGTCCACCGTCTTGGCCGAGTGGTCCACGATGTCCAAGAGACGCTTGTGCACGCGCATCTCGAAGTGCTCGCGCGAGTCCTTGTGCTTGTGCGGGCCCCGAACCACCGTGTAGCGGTGCTTCTCGGTCGGCAGCGGCACGGGACCCTGTACGCGGGCGTTCGTGCGCTCGACGGTCTGGACGATCTTGGCGGTGGACTGGTCCAGGACGCCGTGGTCGAAGGCCTTCAGCCGGATGCGGATCATTTGACGGTTGTCGGCCATCGCGAACTACTTCAGGATCTTCGTGACGCGGCCCGAGCCCACGGTGCGGCCACCCTCGCGGATGGAGAAGGTCAGACCCTCTTCCATGGCGATCGGCTTGCCCAGGGTCACGGTCATCTCGGTGTTGTCACCGGGCATGACCATCTCGGTGCCGGCCGGCAGCTCGATGGTGCCGGTG
>DATIVP010000160.1:0-4453 GCA_035465755.1 Acidimicrobiales bacterium
CGAGCATCACCAGGACCTCGAGGCGCTGATGGTGGGCGACGAGGCGGCGGCGAGTGTTGTCCGCTGACGCGGGGATCGAGAGGTCGCGCAGGGGAAGGGACTCCAGGCTCGCCACGCGCTTCGCGTGACGGACGGCCGAGACGGCGGGCGCCCCCATCAGGAGGTGACAGACGTCGCCGCGGTTGAAGAAGTACACCGGGACCGCTTCGTCGGCGAAGACCGGACGCACTCCCGTCGCGGTGGCAACCGTATAGGTCGCGTTGATCGTCGTGGGACCGGCGGACACCTTGATCTGCGACGCCCGACAGGCGGGATGCATTGGTTCGCCCGCCCGAACAGGGGCCGGCGACAACAGCGTCATCGCCGACAGCGCCAGCGCAGCGAGACCGAGCACGCCACTGACTCGACCGCTGCGTGTCACAACGCCCATGATCCATCCTCGAGTCGGAACGGCGGACGACGTGGCACCGAACGCCGGGGCAGGTCCACCATGCCTTGAAGGTTCGCCCCTGAGCCGTCGAAGGACTGACGAGCGTGAGGTGTTCAGGAAACTGATGTTGGCTCCTTGCGCTCCGCGATCCGACGCCGCCGCAAGTCCGTCAATCGTCGGCGTATCTGCCACTCGAGGAGAGCCCCAAAGGCGGAGAACCCGACCACGACCATCGGCCACGACCTGCCAGTGAGCTTCATGGCAAGCGCAAAAGACGCACCACCAGCCACAGGTGCGATCGCTCGAAGGAATGGCCTCTGTTCAGCCCGCGCCAGTGCGAGGCGTTCACGATCACTGAGCGGTCTCTCGCGTTCTCGCGGCGACCCGTATCGACGGACTTCCGCGACGTAGACGCCGACCAGGACCGTGATGCCCGATGCGCTCACCCAACCCCCGAAGCCACGCGACACGACGGCGGGCACGTCCCACGTCCCGGGAAAGGAGGACTTGAAGCTCACGCAAGTCCAGATCATCAGCCAGAACTCGAAGGCCAAACTCGATTGGCGCCGGCGAGCTGTTGTGGACCTGCCAATGACGCCTTCGATCGCGAAGAGTCCCACGATGAGAATCGCGACGTCGATGAGCAGGATTGGCGCGCCGGCGAAGGTGACCGAGGCATTCGGGCCCATCTGCCAGTCAGAGCGGTTGAATGTGCTCCCTCCCACCATTTCGACGTGAGCGAAGGGAAGAAATGTACCGACGACGATGAGCGTTGCGCCGAACATCGCGAGAGTCAACCACCAAAAGCGGTGCGGTGGTCGCGTCTGAGGCCTCACGCCTTCATCTCCGGCGGTTGATCCGTGAATCGCAAGGAACCTCGACGCGTAGCGAGTGATGATTCTCGAACGTAGGGAGGAGTTGGCGGTATTAGCCACCTTCATCATCGCCTTCGCACAAGTTCGCGTGCCCGGTGCGACTGGCGCACTTCATTCGACCGGTTGGACACGTCAATGACCCTCGACGGCTTAGCTCAAGATTGGTGCACCAACGTCGAGATGCGGCCTCCACCGCGACGTTTGAAACTCCACTTCGCCGCCCGAACTCGGTCCAGAGGGACGTCGCGCTACAACGAGCGCTCACGCCCACGCCAGCCAGCGACGTCGTCGGTGAGAGTTCACAGGTATGGCGGCTGCGCCAGAGTCACCGCCAACGTCGACGAATGTCACTCTCCCCATTTCCCAAGTGTGGCCGACGATGACTGCTACGTCCATAGAGCGTTACTCAAATTTGGCGCCACCATCGTCGCGCCACTTGGATGACCTACACAATGGAAAGCCCAATTCCGTCATCCGTCATGGCGATGACCGCGCCCGAACGACGTCCATTGACCCAGAGATTTGCGGAATCTGCCTACCTCTCGACACATCGTTTGTGGACCACAACGTCTCCATCGAGTCAGAGTTCCCTGGGAATTTCAAATTTCTAGGGACGGCATACATCATCTTGATCCCGAATGACATTGCTTCGGTACGAGTGTGATAGTGGAGTGTGCTCACGGCCAATCGAGTGGTTACAGCCCTGGCGCCGTTTGCGACGTTCGTCGCCCTTGCGATGCCGATCGGCAACGAGACCGCGTCCACCGCACTCGCCGTGCCCCCACACCATCGGGAGCCCTTCATGCGGGCGACTACACGATATCTCGCAACGTCCCGCGGTTCCTTGCTCACCCAGGTATCGCTCGGTCCCGGCACTCAACTTCGGGCCGTGGACATGCTTTCGAGCGAGTTCGGCTACGGCATCGCCACGACGAACGACGTCGCATCCAACGCGGACTACCTCGTCGCCACCGGGGACGGTGCGCGCCGCTGGCGTGTGGTGGCGCACATGGACGTGAACGTCGCCGCACCCGCGGATTCCATCGACGTGAATCCCCTGATGGTCAAGTTCGTGTCGACGAAGATCGGCTACGTCTCGACAAAGAGCGGCGTCGATGTCACGAACGACGCGGGTCTCACATGGCGTCGCGTGGACCTTGGCGCTCCGGTCCTCGACTGGCGAGTGGGCTCGTTGGGGCTGGTCGCAGTCACGCGCTCGTGTGTCGTAGGGTGTCCGCTGCGGATCGTTACCGCCAAACTCGGTTGGGTGACCACGCGACCTCAGGTAGCTCAACTCACTTCGCGAGTCTCTGATCAGCGCGTCGCCGGATTGGCACTCGAAGGTCGAAGTGAGTGGATACTTACGACCTCACCCGCGGTGTCGGGGGGCGATGCGCACCTCTGGGACGTGTCGGGTCGTGGCCTGGCGCCTCTGACCGAACCGTGCCGGAGCCTCCAGGCCAACGGGTACGTCACGACTCAACTGCTCGTGGACCGATCGGGGACATACCTGTACTGCTTCGCGGACGTCGGCATGGGCCAGGGCTACAACGAGCTCTGGTACCGAGCCGGGTTGTCCTCGCCGTGGTCACTTCGATTGAGAACGTCTCCGTTTAGAACGACGGGGCGTGACTCCCTCGGGGCCTCGGAGTTCATGCTTGGGCTCGCCGATAGGGGTCGCCGGCTCGTCGCGGCCTCCCTGGGCGCCTATACGGGACTCCTTTCGAGCACCGACCGCGGCCGTACGTGGACGGCCGTCGCGTCGACGACACTTGCGCGTGTCGCGGATGCGCCCTCGTCCCTGTCTTCCTGGGGCGACGGTGCGATGCTCCTGTCGAATCGCGGAGCGCTCTTCGCTCTTCCCAACGGAAGGGGCGTCGTGAGCCACCCGCTACCCACTGGCGTCACCTCGCAGATCCCCTGGTGTTCGCCACAGGTCTCAAGCGTCGTCCTCGGCCCCTCGTCCGGCCCCTTCGGCGACTACATCGTTACGGTTCAGGTCCAAGGGAGCACAAACGCGAGTAGTTGCGTCCTGCGAGGACCCGCCTACATTGAACTCACGACTTCGCCCGGCGCCAACGGAGTCGCGAGACTGCTCGCCGCACCGTCGCAACTCACGCCCTGGCCCGCGAGCACGACACTCAGGTCCGGCGAGGTACTGGACTTCACCGTCAGGTTCGTGATGGGCGGCTCCACGTGCGCGCCCACCTTCGTTCCCCGGGTGATCCTCACCGTCGGCCCCGAGCGGTTCCTCGCCTGGGACGCGCAGAGCCCTCCTCTCGGCATCTGCATCCATCGGGCCGCCATGATCGTCGGCAAGCCCTACGTGTATCGTCCCGTGTGAGGCACCGGACAGCGACTTCTGGGAGTGAGGACGCATCACGAACTTCGATCGCATTCTCCGACGGGCTCTTAATCCCATTTCGACCGGGCTGACCGGCGCGTGGTGCCGGTCGCGATTGTTTCGCTGGGCCCGACAGCACGACATCCGCGTCCTCACCGAGATGCCCTCGACGCGTCGACGAGCGAAGTAGCCGGGGGCCGCTGGTCGAGCGGTCCGAACTTCAGTGGCGCTGCAGGATGAACGTATTTACCGCGTTCGCGAAACCGTCTTCCTCGTTCGTGCTCGTGACGTGATGTGCGGCCCGTTGGACCGCGTCGTCGGCGTTGCCCATCGCGATGGAAAGGCCGGCGACCTCGAACATCGCGACGTCGTTGTGCATGTCGCCGATCGTGGCGATCTCGGCGGGGGCGATGCCGTAGAGGCGAGACAGGTAGGTCACGACCTGACCCTTGTTGGCGTCGGGATGAGTCACGTCGAGGAAGTACGTCTGGGATCGCGTGGCGGCAACGCGCTCGCCGAATCGCCCATCCATCGCGAGCAGCGCCGCGGCGCCGGCGGAGGGGTCATCGCTCACCCCGACGATCTTGAGGACGCCGCCGTCGATGCCCGTGAAGTCCTCGAGCACCGTCGGCTCGCAACCGCAGATCCACGCCTCGCGATCGACGTGTGCGCCGTCGCGTTCGAGGACGAACCAGTCGGCGCCCTGATAGACCCAGACCGAGAGGTCGTGGGCGGCGAGCAGTTCGATCGTCGGTGCCACCGCGTCCTCGGGGATCGCCTTCTCCTCGATGATGGTGAGGTCGG
>DATIVP010000161.1:0-3057 GCA_035465755.1 Acidimicrobiales bacterium
CGGCTCTCGACACCAGGAAGATCGTCAACGGTACGCCGACGTGGCGTGCGACGTGCGCGCCGCTGACGCGGCCCGCACGGTTGCCCAGAACGTCGGGCTCGGCTGCAGTGACCATGGGCCTTCCTCTCGCGTCCGCGCCCCGGCGCGAGCGCGGCGTCGAGCAGACGCTCACCTTATCCCGTGGCACCCACGTTTTCGGGCTCGCCGCGCCAACCTACTCCTCGGATAATTTGTGTCCGTTGAGCCGCCGGCCCAACGTCGACAGAGGAGCTCGCGTGCCGACCACTTCCCCGCGCGCGCGACTGGTGGTCGCCCCGTGGTGGTCGTGGGTCGCCCTGGGCGCGATCGGCTCGGTGGGTCTGGCCGTCGCCGGAACGGACGTGGGCGCGCTGCCGCGCCCGGCGTCGTACCGATGGTGGTTCCACGTTCCCCTGGGGGGCTACGTCGTCGCCCACGTGGTTCTCTACGGCGCGATGGCCGCCCTCGGGGTGGCGTGGCTCGGACTCGGCGCCCTCGCGCGTCGCGGATCGCTGACGCGACCGCGCGCACTCGTCGCCTTCCTCGCCTGGGCGACACCGCTCTACGCGGGTGCACCCCTCTTCAGTCGAGACATCTACAGCTACATCGCCCAGGGGAAGTTGGCGGCGGCGGGGCTCAATCCCTATTCCGTGGCACCCTCCTCGCTGCCCCACGACGCGCTCTATTACTCGCTCGCCGTCGTCTGGCGACACACGCCGTCGCCCTATGGTCCACTGTTCGTCCTCCTTACGCACGCCAGCGCGCGCCTGGCCGGCTCCAGCCTGATCGGGTTGATACTCGTCTTTCGTGCACTCGAGCTGACGGGTCTCGCCCTAGGCGCGTGGGCCCTCACCTCCATTGCCACTCGACTCGGTGCCAACGAAGGCGTTGCCCTCTGGCTCGGCGTGCTGAGTCCGCTCGCGCTGCTCTCGGACGTCTCCTCTGCGCACAATGACACGCTGATGATCGGTCTCCTGCTCGCGGGGATCGCGCTCTCGTTGCGCGGTGCTCGACGAAGCGCCATCGCCGTGATCGCCGTCGCCGCCGCGGTGAAACTCCCGGCACTCGCTGGCGTGGCGGTTCTCAGCGTGAGAGACGTGCGAGGTCTCGCCTGGCGGCGCGGGGCGTTCGTCATCGCTGAAGCGGCGGTCATCAGCGTGCTCGTCCTCGTCGCGAGCACCGTCGTCAACGGGTTCGGCTGGACGTGGGCCTCGCCCCACGCCCTGTCGATCCCGAGCGAACTGCGCACCCTGGCCACGCCGAGCGTGTCCGTCGGCGCCTTCATCGCCGCGTCGCTGCGCGTGGCGGGAGCGCACCTCACCACCCACGCGGTCGTCACCGTCGTGCAGTACGTCTTCGACGCCGCCACGCTCGCGGTGATGACATACGCCCTCGTGAAGGTGCGCCTCCACAACGCCCTGCGCGTCCTCGGCGTGATCCTGCTCGCGGTGGTGCTCGGCGGGCCGACCCTGTGGCCCTGGTATCTCCTCTGGGGACTCAGCGTCTTGGCGGCGACCAGCGCCCAGTCCTCGCGCGTCCTCGCGCTCGCCGCCGTCGGAGCCACGCTCTTGGTGGGACCGGGCGGCTCGCCGATGCTCGGCGGCCTCGCCTACTTGATCAGCGCCCCCCTCGTCGCCGGAGCGATCTACTGGCTCGTGCGCGACGGCCACTGGCGTGAGATCATGGAAGGTGCCGATCGTGTTGGTTGAAACGTCGACGGGCCTACGCCGTGCGCTGGCGCGCCCCTTCGCCGGCGCTCTGATTGCCTACCTGGCCGCGAGGATCGTCACGCTCGGCGTCGTCGCGCTCTCGAACGTGTGGACTCATCACAGCTGGGTGAGCGATCTCTCGACCTGGGATGGCGCGTGGTTCCTCAAGGCCGTCTATCACGGCTGGCCCTCACCGCTGCCGATCGTCGACGGCCACGTCGGCGCGAGCCCGGTGGCCTTCTTCCCCCTCCTGCCCCTGGTGATCCGCGGCCTCGCCGCCGTGAGCGGTCTCGGTGCGGCGACGGTGGGCCTCCTCGTCAGCGGGCTCTCAGGTCTCGTTGCTGTCTACGCGGTGGGGATCCTGACGCGCCACTTCGCCGGCTCGGTCAAGGCCGAGCGGGCGGCTCTGCTGTTCGCGCTGAGTCCCGGTAGTTTCGTCTTCAGCCTCATCTACGCCGAGGGCCTCCTGCTCACCTTCATCGCCCTGGGGCTCCTCGCCCTCTTGCAGCGTCGTTGGGTCCTCGCCGGCGTTCTCGGAGCGCTCGCGAGCCTCACCTCGCCCGTGGGTCTGGCCTTCGCGGCGAGCTGCGCCGTGACCGCGTTCGTCGCCACGTGGCGCGAGCGTGACTGGCGGTCGCTGGTAGCGCCCTTGCTCGCGCCCATGGGATTCATCGGGTGGATGATCTACCTCTGGCGCCACACCGGCACTCTCATGGCCTGGCGCGAAACCGAACGCTACGGCTGGAACAGCTATCCCTCGCTGCTCTACCCCTTCAGGATCCTGGCCAAGTTCCTGTTCAATCCGCTCTCACCCACCATGACCGGTCAGATCCTCTTCTGGGGCACGGTAGTGGCGATCTATCTCTGCGTTCTGATGTTCCGCGAGCACCAACCACTGGCGGTGCTCGCCTACGGAGTGAGCGCGGTCGTGCTCTTCGCGATCTCCTCGCCCGTGGGGCTGCGTCCTCGCTTTCTCATGCTGGCCTTTCCTCTCACCATTGCCGCGGGCACGCGTTGGGAGGGGAGGAAGTTCCGTCTCGCGCTGGCGATATCAGTCGTGGGTCTCGCGCTGATGACGATCGAGACGCTCACGTCCTGGGCCGTCTTCCCCTAGGGCGACTCGCCCTCAGTCGGGGATCTGAGTCGTCAGGCAAAAGGGGTGCCCGGCGGGGTCAATCATCACGAGGTAGCGCTCGGCGCTGGGCTGCACATCGGCCAGGCTCGCACCGAGGTCGATCGCCCGCGCGCAGGTCGCCGCCAGGTCATCGACCGCGAGGTCCAGGTGAATCTGCTTGGCCACGTCGCCGTCGGGCCACGTCGCGCGCCGATG
>DATIVP010000162.1:0-10045 GCA_035465755.1 Acidimicrobiales bacterium
GGCACCAGCGAGTTCTCAGCGATCAGCTGACGAACGAAGTCAATGGTCTTCTCGTAGAGAGTGATACCGCTCCTTTGACGATCCTCGCGTGCCGGCAGATACAGGTTAGGTCACCTAGGCGCTGAAGGTCCGAGAATAGACGCAGCCGTCGCGCTCGACGCTCACGACCTCTCCGTCTCGTCGAGCGAGGACGCGAAGGCGTTCGGGCAACCACGGATCCTCACCAAGTCGATACTCGTCGTTGCCCAGTTCCACCAAGACGACCTCCTCGCCCGGCGCTTCCACGCCCCCGGGAGCGACCAAGAGTGTCCGTCCCTCACGTTCGATGATGCGAAACTCCGGGAACCAGGGTGAGAAAGTGCGATAGTGGCCGGCGAGTCCGGCGTTTTCGCTCTGCTTGCTCGGTGATGGGACCGCTGACGTCGCGGCGAAGATTTCCCCGCCGTAAACCCACCTGCCGTCGCTCCAGTCCAAGTGAAAGCGGCGCAGCCCCGGGTGGGTGGTCACGTATCGCCCGCTGGGGAGTTCGAACAGCTCTCCCTCGTGGCCCTGGGCGCGCACGCGCACGCCATCTCCCTCTCGGCGCACGTCGATCATCTCACCACTCGACGTCGAGGCGAACGGCCCGATGCGCTCATCGGCCAGTGTCCAAACCCGAGACTCCAGCGTGATGCCGGTTGCCGGTTGGCGCCCGTCGAGGCGGCGCGTCATGTCGGCGTGGACGACCCGCGCCAGGATGTGAGAGGCCAGCGTGTCACCGTTCGCGTTCGTGAGAACGCTCACCCCCACGCCGGCGTCGCAGTCCACCAGCATGAAGGTCGAGTAACCCACCATCCCCCCGCCGTGGCTGACGCAGAAGTGCCCCCCGATGCGCTCAACATTGATGCCCATTCCGTAACGGCTGTCCTCGACGGCGTCGACACCAGCGACCGTGTACGTCGGTTCGCCGCTGGGGGCCAGTGACGAGGTGATGCGAGAGAACGTCTCGTTGGAGAGGACGGGCGCGCCATCGTCACCCACGGGATCATGGCGGCTCGCGACCAGTAGCGCCGCCATCAGGGCGGCCATGTCCGTTCCGCGAGCCGCCACATTGCCGCTCGCCGAGTCGACCTCGAAGAACGTGGCGACGTCCAAGGGATCGCCCGGCGCCCACGGTCGATCGGGACGAAGGGGCCAAGAGCCGACCGCGAGGCTCGACCGGTCCGTCTGGGACACATGGGCGAGCGCGTGGCGCATCCCCAGGGGATCCAGCCACTGCTCGGCGACCAGGTCACTGAGTCGTCGTCCACTGCGCGCGCGCACCATTTCCCCCAAGACGAGGTAGCCGAGGTTGGAGTAGTGGAATCGCACCGGCGCCGTCGCCGCGTCGACGCACCGGCGCGAGTTGACGATCTCGCCGGCGTCGTCGGCCAGCGCGTCGGCACCCACGCATAGCCCGGAGGTGTGATTCAAGAGTCGCGCCACGGTCACGGTGCCGCTCGTTGGGCCGAGACGGGCCCACGGCAGGACCTCGGCGAGCGTCTCGTCGAGCCTGAGACGCCCCTCGTCAACCAGTCGATTTACGACCAGCGACGTGAACAGCTTGCTGATCGAGCCGATCTCGAATCGCCGCGATGGGTCCATGGGGGTCCGCCCCCCCGGGTCGGCGTGGCCGAAGGCGCACTCGGCCAGCACGCCCGAAGAGTCGGCGATCGTGATCACGCCACCGGGGAGAGGAAAATTACGCGTCGCTTCGACGAAGAGCTCGGCGCGCGCGTCGAGGGTCTCGCGCGCGGCGCGGCTGCGGCGCTCGTCTCTCACGAGAGGATGTCCGTGGCCGCGTCAACCAGCAGGTCAACGCACGAGAGCACTTCGCTGATCGACACCCATTCGTGAGGGCTGTGCAGGTTCCCGCCGAGCGGGCCGAACATCACCGTCGGCGTCCCGGCCGCCTGCATGAGCGCCGCGTCGGTCCACGCGTTGAGCCCTACGAACTCAAGCTCGTGCCCGAGGCGGGCGGCGGCGGCTCGATTGAGACTCGCCACCAGCACGTCGTGGTTCGCGGCGAGAAAGGGTTCGCGTTCGAGGCGGACCTTGACTTCACCGCTGAGTCCCGGCATGAGATCGGCGACGTCGGCGATCATCGCCTCGATCTCTCGCACGCGATCGGCCAAGGTCTCGCCGGGCTGGGTCCCGATCTCGATGCCGACCACCGCCTGGCTGGGATACGTCGCGTAGTCGGTGCCGCCGCGAACGGTGCCCGTGTGAAAGACGGTCTTGCCGTTGCGCGGCACCGGTGTCTGGGCGAAGTGCTCCACGTCGTGGCGGTGCAGACGCGCCAACACCTCGGCGAGGCCCACGATGGCGTCGACGCCGGTGTCGGGTGCAGAACCGTGCGCGGCGCGACCAGTGATCTCGATGTCGATCCAGCCGAAGCCCTGGTGCTCGACGATCACCTTGGGTAGCGCGTCGGCTTCGAGCACGATGGCGAGGTCAGACGTCACCGTCTCGACCAGGTGTTCGGTGCCGATCGAAATGCCTTCCTCGTCGGCGACACACGCGACCACGAGGTCGCCGCGCAGCGAGGCGCCCGAGGTTGCGAGCTCGCGCAGGGCCAGCAGCGCAATGGCACAGCAACCCTTGTCGTCGGCGGCCCCGAGGCCGTAGAGACGATCTCCCTCGAGTCGCGGGACCAGCGCCTCGTCAGGCCAGCCGGCGTAGCCCACGGTGTCGGCGTGCGCGTTGACCAACAAGGTCGGCCCCCCACCGGTGCCGCGAAGGGTGGCGAGGAAGTTGGGCCGACCCGGCTCGATCTCTTGGATCTCCACTTCGACCGGCAGGTCGGCGACCCAGCGGGCGAAGTAGTCCACCACCTCTAACTCGCCCGCCCCGCCCTCAACCAGCCAAGGGGTCACCGAGTCGATGCGCACGAGGTCGCTGATCAGTGAGATGGCGTCGTTTGCGTTCACGACGTGATCGGGGGCGGTCATGGGGTCTCCTCATCGGTGAAGTGGCAGGCGGCACGGTGCTCACCCAGGTTGACGGGAGTTCGCCCCACGTTGTGGAGCTGGGGGTCCTCGCTGGTGCACGCCACGGGCCGGCCAAGGGCGACGTAGCGCGGGCACCGCGGATGAAAGCGGCACCCTGACGGAACATTCGCAGCGGAGGGCGTTTCTCCCGCGAGCACTCCCCCGTCGACCTCGCCGGCCAACTGGTCGTCGCCGCTCGAGACGTGCAACAACGCCTGGGTGTAGGGGTGCACCGGCCTCTCGACGAGTTCCGCGGCCGGGCCGATCTCGACAATCCGGCCGAGGTAGAGCACCGCGATCCGATCGGCGACGACCCAGGCGATCGCCAGGTCGTGCGTAATGAACAGATAGGACGTTCCGAGGCGCTCTCGCAAATCCATCATCAAGCGAAGGATCCCCGCGCGCGCCGAGACGTCGAGCATCGACACGGGCTCATCGGCGATGACCAATTCAGGTCGCATCACCATCGCCGAGGCGATTGCCACACGCTGGCGCTGGCCGCCGGAGAGCTCATGGGGATAGACCTCGGCCAGACGTTCGGGGGGACGCAGGTGCGCAAGGTCCAGCGCGTCCATTACCATCGCGTCGCGTTCGCCGACCGTGGCGCCGAGGTGGTGGATCACGAGCGGCTCGGCAACGGTCTGACGAACCGTCTGACGTGCGTTGAGTGAGCCGAACGGGTCCTGAAAGATCATCTGGATCCGTCGCCGTGCGCGGCGCAAGGCGTGACCGTGCAAGGTCGCGAGATCCTCGCCGCCCGAGAGGATCCGCCCCGACGTCGGTTCAATCAAGCGCATGACCGACAACGCGATTGTCGACTTGCCACACCCCGATTCGCCCACCAGAGCGACGATCTCCCCGCGCGCGATGTCAAAGGACACGCCGTCGACCGCGGTGACCACGGAGCGCCGTCGTCCCCGTCCCCGACCGGCGAAGCGCACGACGAGGTCTCTCACCTCGAGGACGTTGGCGTTACCACCGCGCTCGACGGTCATTTCGCCCTCACGGCCAGATGACAGCGCGCGACGTGGCCCGACTCGACGGCGACCACCGGTGGCTCAACGCGCCGGCAGAGGTCCATCACCGACGGGCAGCGGTCCGCGAAGCGGCACCCGACGATTGTCGTGGAGAGGTCCGGCGGATGTCCCGCGAGTCCCTCGGCGAGTACGCGCTCACCCCGCAGGTCCGGGTGGGCGCGAATGAGTGCATGGGTGTAAGGGTGTTGCGCCGAGGCGAGTTCGCCGTGGCGGCCGAGGACCTGTTCGGTCGAGCCCGATTCGACGATGACCCCCGCGTACATCACGATGATGCGATCGCACACCCGTTTGATCGCCGAGAGGTCGTGGGAGATCATGATGACGCTCAGCGAGTTCGAGCGGCGCAGGGAGGCCAGGAGATTCAAGATTTGCGCCTGGCTGATCACATCGAGCGCGGTGGTCGGTTCGTCGGCGATGAGGAGCGAAGGCCGGCACGCGAGAGCCATTGCGATCATCGCGCGCTGGCGCATGCCGCCAGAGAACTCGTGAGGGTAGCTCTTGGCGCGCGAGGGGGCGATGCCGACGAGGTCGAGCAACTCGAGGACCCGTTGGTACGATTCGTCCCTCGACGCGTTCTTGTCGTGGGCGGTGATCGCCTCGAGGATTTGACGATCGACGCGCTGGACGGGATTGAGGGCGTTCATCGCGCCTTGGAAGATGAATGCGACTGATGTCCAGCGAAGTGCGTTGAGTTCGCTCTCGCTCAGTCCGACCAGCGACCGTCCCTGCAGGGTGATCGAGCCACTGGCGATGGCGGCGTTGTCGGGTAGCAGCATCGGAATCGAGAGACCGAGTGACGTCTTGCCACACCCGGATTCGCCCACGATGCCGACGGCCTCGCCGGACTCGACTCGCAGGCTCACGTGGTCCACCGCCCGCAGGGAGCCCGCAGCCGTTCGATAGTCCACGCTCAGGTCATCGATGTCGAGCAGGCTCATTGATCGCCCTGGCGTAGCGGGTTGAGGACGCGGTCGAGGCTGTGACCGACGAGGGAGAACGCCAAGACCATGACGACGATGCCCACGCCCGGGGTCATGACGTACCACCAGGCTCCTTCGCTCATCGCACCCGAGTTGAACGCATTGTGCAGTGTGGTGCCCCAGGACACCTGCACGGGATCGCCGAGGCCGAGGAACGCCAGAGCGGCTTGGGCGAGAATCGCACCCGAGAGGACGAGCGCGAGGTTGGCGAAGATCAACGGTGCCACGTTGGGCAAGATGTGGCGTCGCATGATGCGCACGTCGCTCGCTCCGAGCGAGCGCACGCGCTGGACCAGGGGACGCTCGCGCAGCGAGAGCACCTGGGAGCGGATGATGCGCGCCGTCTGGGGCCAGCTGGTCAGACCGATCACGAGGCTGGTCACGAGGATGCTCTGACCGAAGAGGGCGGCCAGAACGATGATCAGCGGCAGGGTCGGCAGCACGAGGAAGAAGTCGGTGACGCGCATCAAGACGGTGTCGCGCCACCCGGCGTAGTAGCCCGAGATCAGTCCCAGGCCGGCACCCAACACAATGGCGATCAGCGTCGCCGACAGCCCGACGTAGAGCGAGATGCGCCCACCCACCAGGACCTGGCGAAACACGTCCTGACCGAGCTCGGTGGTGCCCATCCAGTGCGCCCGCGAGGGTGCCTGGAGGATCGACGCCGAGGAGGTCCCGAAGGACTGGGCGTCGAAGGGAAAGATGATCGGCCCGATCATGATGACGAACAGGACCACCGCGAGCAAGATGATCCCGGAGCGACCCATCGGATCGTGCCACAGACTGCGCCAGATGCCGCGTCGCGCTCGCCGCTCGACGCCGACGGTGGCGAGCTCGTTGAGGTCGCTCATGTTCGCCTCACCCTTGGGTCGAGTACCTGGTAGAGCAGATCGCTGACGAAGTTGGTCGCGATCACCGCAATCGCAAAGATGAGAAACGACCCCTCTAGAACCGGATAGTCACGTTGGACGACCGAGTTGTAGATGAGCAGTCCCATTCCGGGCCAGGAGAAGACGGTCTCAACCTGGATGGCGCCGCCCAGGATCATGCCCACGTAGAGCGCCGTCGCGGTCACGATGGGCAACATCGCGTTGCGCAGGGCGTGACGCCACACAATGACCCGCCGTGAGATGCCCTTCGCACGAGCCGTGAGCATGTAGTCCTCGACCATGACGTCAACCAGGGTGTTGCGAGAAATCAGTGAGAACTCGGCGGCGTTGACGAGCGCCAGAGTGAGAGCTGGCAGGACCAGGTGCTTGCCGACGTCGACGAGGTGGCCCCAGGTCCCGGTGACGAGCCCCGGTGTGACGAGCCCCGAGATCGGCAACACGTGCGTCCAGACACCGCACACGAAGATGAGGATCATCCCGGTGAAGAAGTCGGGCATGCTCCACAGCGCCAGGCTGCCCACGGTGATGCTCGCGTCCGTGAGAGTGTGCGCTCGCGAGGCCGCCATGACGCCGAGCCACACGCCGACGACGATCGTCACCACAGTGGCGGTACCGACCAGGAGGACGGTGTTGCCGATGGCGCCGCCGAGCACCGTGGCCACGGGCTTGCGATAGACGTAGGAGAACCCAAGGTCGCCGTGGAGCATGTTGCGCAGGTAGATCGCGTACTGGTCGATGAGAGAGCGGTTGAGCCCGAAGAGCTTGACGAGCTGCGCGCGCGCCGCTGCGTCATAGTGGCCTGATCGTGCGAGGAGTTGGATCGGGCTGCCAGGCAGCACGTGGAAGAGAAGGAAGTTGAACGACACCGTCACGTATAGCGTCACGACCAGCGACGTCACCTTGCGCGAGAGGTACCGCAGACTCACGACGTGAAGGACCGCCTACTCGACCACGTAGTCACGCACGCTATTTCGGCGTGATCTTCAGATAGTTGTCCCGGGTGAAGTTGTAGATCATCCCTCCACGCGTCGGCACCCAACCCTTCCAGGTGTCGGTGCGGTACGCCTGGAGCTTGCTCTGGTACCACATCACAATGTACGCGCAGTCCTCGTAGAACAGCTTCTGAGCCTCGTGCACGAGCGGCAGGCGCTTGGCCGGGTTGCTCGCTGTGGCCTGCTGGTTGTAGAGCGCGTCGTACTTGGGATTCGAATAGAAGACGTCGTTGTTGTTGCCGATCTGATTGGTCAGGTCCACGCTCAGCAGGTAGTCCGGATCGGGGGTGCCGGAATCCCAGCCCCAGATGAAGATGTCCCAGTTGGGCGCGTTGTTGTAGACGATGTTGCCCAACGTCGTGCCGTCGAGGGTCTCGAGGGTCAGCTTGATGCCCACCGCCTCGGCGGCCTTGACGAAGATCTGGCCGGCCAGGACGTCCTCGTCCGTGGTCGCGATCGCAATCAGGCGAAAGCTCAAGGGATGCCCATGCTTATCCACGCGTACGCCGTTTGATCCCATGCGATAGCCCGCCTTGTCGAGCATCGACTTGGCCTTGGCGGGATTGTTGTTGAGTTGCTGCTTGGGAGCGATCTTCTCTTGCCACTTTCCAAAGGACGGCGGCAGTTGAACGCTTCCCGGGATCCCGTGCCCGGCCAAGGCGAGAGCCACGAGCTGGGCGCGATTGAGCGAATACGCCAGGGCCTGGCGCACCGTCTTGTCCAACAGCAGCTTGTTGCCCTTGGACTTTGCGCTCTTGGAGACGTTGATGCCGATGTGGTGAAAGGAGAAGGACTCCATCTCCACGGGCATGACGTTCGCCTTGCCCTTGAGGCCGTTCCAGAGGACTGGGGGCACTTCGGTGAGGATGTCGAGCTGGCCCGAGGCGAGGCTCTGGACCATCACGTCGCTGTTCTCGTACTGGTTCCAGATGATGCTCTTGACCGCGGGCTTGTGGCCCCACCACGTCGGGTTGCGGTCCACTTGGACGTACTGTCCCGAGACCCACTTCTTGAAGCGGTACGGACCCGTCCCGATCGGGTTCGGGTTGTTGAAGCTGAGGATCTTGGTGGGCGTCATCGAGCCCCAGATGTGCTGGGGCACGATGGGGATGGCGAGCGCCGGATCGAACGCCTGTGGCAGCTTGTAGTGCACCACGATCTTGTAGGGCGAGACGACATCGACCGAATCGAAGTCGGCGAGACTCCAGGCCGCCTGGCCGAGATTGTGCTTGGCCATAATCTCGAAGGTGTACTTGACGTCGTTGGCGCTAAAGGGTTTGCCGTCGTGCCACGTGACCCCGCGACGCAACGTGTAGGCGAAGGACTTGCCGTCCGCGCTCATGGCCTGCGAGGACGCCAACGACGGCTCGGGGGCGAGATTGAGGTTGTACTCCATCAAGGTGTCATAGATCAGCCACAGGATCTCGTTTGAGGAGGTGGTGGTGAAGGTGAAGGGGTTCATCACATCCGGTGGCGTCGTCCAGCCCACGCGCAGCGTGGACGCGGCGCTCGCGCCGGCGGGCGCGGACAGCGCGCCTAGTCCTGAGATTCCCACCACTCCCGCCGAGGCGGCCCCCAGGCCGAGGAACTTGCGCCGGGTGAGTGAGTTCTCTACTTCGTGGCCCCTGAGTTCATCCATTGCCGCTTCCCCCTTGTTGGAAACTAGAACGTCACGCTAAAGACAAGTAGTTGTTGCGGTTTCCTGAGACATTATAACGATAGTATCTTTCCCCATGATGCCCGTCAAGCCTCATCGGAGGATTCTCACGAGGTCTCGGCGCTTCGTTCGCACCAGGCTCTCGACGTCGAAGCGTGGCTGGTGACGTGAACGTACTCGACCTCGAGACGCCCACGCTCGTCATCGATCTTGATCGAGTGGAGTTCAACATCGCGCACATGGCGTCGCTCGCACGCGACGCTGGGGTTCGACTTCGTCCACACACCAAGACCCACAAGATGCCCGAGATCGCACGGCTTCAGGTGGCGGCCGGCGCGTCGGGGATCACCTGCGCCAAGTTGGGAGAGGCCGAGGTCATGGTGGAGGCTGGATTCGACGACATCCTGCTGGCCTATCCCCTCTACGGTCGCGAGAAGCTCGCCCGTCTCGCGCGACTGCGCGAGCGAGCCCGCATCCAGGTCAGCCTCGATTCGATCGAAGTCGCCCTCGGACTCGCCCAGTTGGGCGTGACCGCGGGCGATCCCGTCGAGGTGTACGTCGAGGTCGACACGGGACTTCACCGCACCGGCGCACTCCCCGGGGAGCCCGCCGCGCAGCTGGTGGCACGTCTCGCCGATCTCAAAGGGCTCAGGGTCGTCGGGTTGATGACCCACGCGGGACACGCCTATGGCACCTCCGACGCGAACGAGCGGCGCCGCGTCGTCGCTCGCGAGATGGACGACCTGCGCCGCACCCGCGCGCTCTGCGCCGAGGCCGGCGTGGAGCTCGGCGAGATCAGTGTCGGTTCGACGCCGTCAGTGCGCGACGAGATCGCGAGCGGCATTGCCACCGAGGTGCGCCCGGGAACCTACGTCTTCAACGACACGACCATGATTGCTCACGGCGTCGCGACCCCGGACACCTGCGCGGCCCACGTCCTCGCTACGGTCGTCAGCCGACCCACGGAAGATCGATTCGTTCTGGACGCCGGTTCGAAATGCCTCACCTCAGAGAACGTCGGACGCAGTGGCTGGATACAAGTCGTCGGGCGCGACGACCTCGTGATGGACTTCGTGAGTGAAGAGCACGGCGTCGGGCACATCGACCTCGAGCGCGGCGCACCCCTCGCCATCGGCGACAAGGTTCGACTGATCCCGAGTCACGTCTGCCCCGTCGTGAACCTCTTCGATTCGGTGACGACCTCTCGCGGTGAGCGGGTCGAGGGCCGCGTCGCCGTCAGCGCGCGCGGTCGAGTTCTGTGACAGCGTCACGACCCGCGCGTCCCGACGTCACGCGCGCGAGAGAGACTGGCCTAATGAAGGAGTTCCCGTGGAGCACATGAGTAACGACGACGACGCGCAACTGCTCGGCCTCTTTCCGAGCGGCGCTCGCCTCGACGGCGATGAACTGGTGCTCGGTCACTGGAGCGCTACACGCCTCGCACAGGAGTTCGGCACCCCGGCGCTCGTCATCGACGAGAT
>DATIVP010000163.1:0-3512 GCA_035465755.1 Acidimicrobiales bacterium
GGTTCCCCCCGCACGGGTCAACAGGTCGATCGCCTCGGCGAACTTGCCTTGGTCGGCGAGAGTCGCGCCCATCACGATGCGCCCCTCGGTCAGGACTTCGGCCACCGGTTCGGACGCCTCGAGCTCGGCGAAGGTCTTCTCAACGGCCCGGTAGTGACGGTTCGCGCGCTCGCAGTCCATCACGAGCGGCAGGTGCTCGGGGTCGGCGCTGACCGCGAAGTGCGCGCGCAGGTGAATCTTGGCCATGCTCCATCGCTCGGCGCGGTAGGCGGCGAGGCCCGTGAGCTCGCGCACCGGACCCACGCCAGGTACCGCGTCGGCCACGATTCGCCCGAGTCGCAACGCTTCCTCGTAACGGTGCCGGTCGTAGGCCTCGGCGGCGCGAGTGAGAGTGAAGACCATCTTCTCGCGCATGTAGGCCGTGCCGACGAACGCCCGACGGATTTCCGCCGCGACGTCTCCGGGCAGCGCGTAGGGCGCCTTGGCCGCGACCTTGGCCGTTCGAGGCGTGGCGGCGGCCGGACGCTCCTCTTCCACCCAGGCCCCGATGGGCGCCGGCGCGGTTGGCTTCGCGCGCACGCCCTCGCGCTCGTCGAGTTCGCGACCCGTACTCGTAAGGTGCATCGCACCCTTGCGGGCCACGCCGCCCCATCCCTTGCCGCGGCCGTGTTCGGTGGCGCGTCGGCGCTCTAACTCCTCCGGGGAGACCTCGCGCGCGAAGGACCGTTGCGGTCGCGTTGATCGGGTCGTGGGTCGAGCACCGCGCGAATCGGGACGCGTGCGCGCGTCAGGGCGCCCCGCGCGAGAGTCGGGACGTCCCCCGCGAGAGTCGGGACGGCCCGCGCGCGAATCGGGACGCGTGCGCGCATCGGGGCGCCCCCCGCGAGAGTCCGGGCGACCCCGACGGGCGTCGCCAGCGCGCGCTGGGCGCGCGTCGTCGCGGCGCGGGCCACCTCGACGGTCGTCTGCACCCGCCGAGCGGCCTCCCTCTCGGCGCGCGCCAGTAGAACCAGAGGCCGATCGGCTGCCGTAGGGGCGCTCGCCGTAGGGACGCGACGCGTAGGGCTCGCGTGTGTCGCGCGAATCCTCGTCACGGCGCTTCGCCGATCGCGGCGCGCCGTCGGCGCGGCCACGCGAGTTCGCAGAACGGTCGTCGCGGTCGCGTCGAGCACCGGCAGTTCCCTCGCGGCGATCGCGGGATGATCCCTCGTCCCGCGTGCGCCGGGGAGCGCCGGAACGCGAGGATCCACCCGTTGAACGAGACGCTGAGGTGGGTCTCGGCCCCACTTTCGGGCGAGGCCCGCCTCCCGTCCGGCCAGCACCGCCGCTCGGACGGGCGCGGCGGGCTGAAGAGTCGGGGGACGGCACCGGACAATCCTACCGGTCGCTCCCCCCTCGACCCGCCGCTAGTTCTTGGAGCGCCGCTCACTCACCCAGTACCCGACGGGCAGTAGCTCGACGTGGAAGCGGTCGCGCAGCGCTCCCCAAAGCCCGCGCGGCTGCCAGATGGCAACGGCGATGGCCAACGCACCGAAGATGATGAGGTACCACGCCCCGTACTTCGACAGAGTCTGAAAGAGGACGAAGTACACGATCGAGCCGAGGATGGGGCCCTCGATCGTCCCCAGGCCCCCAATCATCGACGCGAAGAGCATTTCGGCGGTCCACTGGATCGTGAACTCGTTGCCCGGCTGGACGAAGGGCTGGCTGATCGCGAGCACCGCACCCGCCGCCCCGCAGCCGGCCGCCGCGACGATGAAGACGGTTCGCCGCGCCGACGTGACGTGCGCGCCGGCACTGCGCGCCGCCACCTCGTTGTCGCGCAGCGACGCCAGAACCAGCCCCAAGCGGCTGCGCAGCAAGAAGTAGGTGCCGATGACGACCAAGAGCGCCACGAACCAGGTCGCCAGGTACACGACGTGGGTCAAGGTCGTTGGTGACAAGTTCGACAGGCCAGGTAGGAAGTGGCCGGTGCCACCACCCAGGTACGCGACAGTACCGATGATGATCATCGCGGTGTCGGCGACGACCCAGGTGGCGATGGAGAAGTAGCCGCCGCGCAGACGGAACAGGAGATACGTCACGGGCAGCGCGATGACCGCACAGACCAGCGCCGCCAGGGGAATCGTCACGAACGGGTTCATCCCCTTGATCGCGAAGAAGAGCGTGGTGTACGCACCCAGGCCGACGAAGGCCTGCTGGCCGATTGAGACCATGCCCGCGTAGCCCGCGAGCAGATTCCACATGGTGGCCATGATGACCAGGATGAAGAAGTTCATCATGATCGAGGCGAACCAGGATGGAACGACCCACGGCGCGACCGAGAGTCCCGCCACGATCGCGATCGAACCCACCAACGTGAAGAGCGGCGAGTGCGTGGAGCGACGGATCTCCAGGGCTGACTCGCTCACGAGGGGGACCGATGTCATGCGAGCGCCGTTCTCTTGCCGAAGAGGCCAGTGGGCCGCACCGCGAGCACCAGGAGAAACAACAAGTTGCCGGCCAGGACCTGGTACTGGGGGTTGATGTGCTGGCCGAGCTGTTGGGCGACGCCGAGGGCGATGCCACCCACCAAGGTCCCCCACAGCGAGCCGATACCCCCGATGACGACCGCCTCAAAGGCGTAGAGCAGGTTCGCCCCGCCCGACGTGGGAGCGAACTCGGTCATCATCCCGTAGGCGATGCCGGCCAGGGCCACCGTGGCGAAGGCAATGCCCGCGGCGATGCCGAAGATGTGCCGGTAGTTGGCACCGCTGAGCTGGGCCGCCTCACGATCGTCAGAGACCGCGCGAATCAGTCGGCCCGTCTTGGACTTAGAGAGGAAGATCTGCAGCACGCCGAGAACCGCGACGGCGACGCCGAGCACGGTGAGGGCGACGTAGGAGACGTAGATCGTGCTCGAGAGTTGGAACGACTTGCCGATGAGGCTGCCAATGTTGATCGACTGGCCGTTGGCCGTGTACGCGGTCAGCAGCAAGTTCTCGATCAGGACCGACAGGCCGAAGGTCACGAGCAGCGTGGTGAAGGGGTCGCGGTCGATGCTCTTTTGGATCAACGTGCGCTGGAGGACATAACCAAGGACCGCGAAGAAGGGCACCACGACGATGAAGGACCACAGCGGCGACACGCCGAACTTGGGCGCCATGAAGACCGCCGTGTATCCCGCCACCACCGCGACGTCGCCGTGGGCCAGATTGATCACCTTCATCACGCCGAACATCAATGACAGGCCGCAGGCGAAGAGCGCGTAGAAGCCGCCAATGAGGGCGCCCTGGATCAGAATGTTGAGCCACGTCATGGTGCGTCTCCGGAGTGGGTTTCTTCGAGGGACGCGCCGAAGTACGCGCGCTCGATCTGAGCGTCGCTCAGCTCTCCCGGCGTGCCGACGAGCGACGTGCGCCCCTCGAGCAGACAGTGCACGCGATCGGCGACCTTGAGGCCTTGGGTGACGTCCTGTTCGACGATCAGGACCGTCACGCCTTGGGCGACGATTCGAGGGATCACCTCGTAGA
>DATIVP010000164.1:0-6852 GCA_035465755.1 Acidimicrobiales bacterium
GAAAGTGGCCGGCGAAGAACCACTCCTCACCGGTGAGTCGCCACCGGGCGCTGGCGCGCTTGCCCGGCTCGATGGTGATCATCTCGTCGAGCAGGAGAAACGGCGGGCGGTGCGGCAACCAGAACGCGGGGTTCATGGAGAGACTCATAGGAGTGACAGCTCCGCGATCCGGCGCTCGTCATCGACGGTCACGAGGCGAAAGCTCACTCGGTCGCCGCGCGAGAGCACGTCGCGCGCGCGCGCCGGGGCGGGCGAGCCGAGCAGGGTCGTCGGCGCGTAGCACTCGACGTGGCCGCCGCCCTTGGTCGCGACGCGAATGACGGCTCCGTGGGAGGTGAACGCCGTCACCTCGCCCTCGACGCGCGCACCCACCTTGTAGGTCGCGCGAAACTGGGCGAAGTGGGCCTCGGGATTCACCGGTTGGCGCCCGCGTCGAAGGACCGGCGTTGTCGACGGCGCGGGCGTCGCCTCCGAGGGGGTCTCGCGCTCGGGCGCGGCCGCCTTGGCCGCTCGCTTGGTCGGGCGCGCCGGCGCCTTCTTGGCGCTGCGCGCGGACTTCTCGGCCGGCGCCTTCTCGACGGCGACCTTCACGACGGGAGCCTTGACGGGAGGCGCCTTCTCCGATCCCTTCTCGGCGGCCTTGTCGGCCTTGTCGGACTTCGCGGCCTTGGCCGCCTTCTTGGCGACCTTGGCCGGCGCCTTCGCGGCCTTCTTGGTGACTTTCTTGACGGGGGTCAGCGTGGTGCCGATGGTGGGCTGGGCCCCGCCGGGCAGCTCGACGGCGAGCTTCTTCACCGCGCGAGGCTTCTTCACGCTTCGTACCGGCAGGCGTGGCGTGAACACCCATCCGACCATCGGCACCGGCTTGCCGCCGATCAGTCGACCCACGTCGAAGAGCCAGGGGTAGTCGTCGTGGAACTCCTGGAAGGAGTCGTTGCTCAGCACCACGGCGTTGATGCGGTCGGCGATCTTCAAGATGAACGCGTCGCCGCGGCCGATCGCACCGGCCGGCGGGGTCACGATGCGTCCGGCCAGCTCCAACTCCTTGAAGCGCGAGCGCTCGCTCACCTCCACGCGGTGCGAGAAGCTCGCGTCGGTGACCACGATGATCTCCGCGGTCGGGTTCTCGTCGATGAAGGCCGCCAGTGCGTCGTCGAGTTGCGCGAGGCTCGGCAGCGTGCGACCCTCGGTGGCCAGGTTCGAGCCGTCGACGACGACCCTCGGGCGGGTGCGCGGGGCCATCAGCCGATCGCCCGGCTCAACAGGTCGGCCTGCTCGGCCGCGTGCACCAGGGAGCTGCCCGTCGCGGGACTGGCCGACTCGGCGCGGGCGACGTGGCGCACCGTCATGTCGCGCAGCTGCGCGTGGACCTGGTGGTGGACGAAGGGCCAGGCGCCCATGTTCGTCGGCTCCTCCTGGAGCCACACCACTTCCTGGAGAGCCGGGTACGACGCGAAGACAGCGTCGAGGTCGTCGTGGGGCCAGGGGTAGATCTGCTCGACCCGCACCACCGCCACGTGGTCGGCGCCGATCTCGTTGCGGTGCGCGATCGCCTCGTGGGCGATCTTGCCGGTGGCGAGCACCACGCGCGTGACCGAGGCGCGCTCGCGCGTCGTGTCGTCGAGGACCCGCTCGAAGCGACCCGACTCGAGGTCGCTGAGGGGCGAACGCACCGCGGCGGCGCGCAGCATCGACTTGGGGGTGAAGACGATGAGCGGCGTCACGTGCTCGCGACGGACCTGGCTGCGCAGGAGATGGAAGTACTGGGCGGCGCTCGTGGGCTGGGCCACGCGCAGGTTGTTGCGCGCGCACAGCGACAAGAACCGCTCGAGTCGCCCGCTCGAGTGCTCCGGACCCTGACCCTCGTAGCCGTGGGGCAAGAGCATCACCAGGCTCGACTGCTGGCCCCACTTGTCCTCCGCGGCCACCAAGAAGTTGTCGATGATGATCTCCGCGCCGTTGACGAAGTCGCCGAACTGCGCCTCCCAGGCCACCAGGGTGTTGGTGGCCTCGACCGAGTAGCCGTACTCGAAGCCCAGGGCCGCGTACTCGCTCAGCAGCGAGTCGCGCACCGTGAAGAAGCCTGTCGCCCCCTCGAGGTGCGACAGCGGCACGAAGGTGGAGCCGTTGTCGTAGTCAAAGAGCGCCGCGTGACGGTGCGAGAACGTTCCGCGCCGCGAGTCCTGGCCCATCAGTCGCACGTTGGCGCCCTCCATCACGAGCGTGCCGAAGGCCAAAGCCTCGCCGAGCGCCCAGTCGACCTCGCCGGCTTCGAGCGCGCTCGCGCGCTGGGCGAACTGGCGCTCGAGCTTGGGGTGGATCGCAAATCCCGCCGGCGCAGTCATCGTCGCGCGCGCCACGCCGAGCAGCGCGTCGCGCGCGACTCCCGTTGCCGGCGCGGCGACGTCGGCGGGCACCTCGGCCACGGGCACGCCCGAGAGCGTCGGCACCGGCACCGTGCGCACCTCGTCGAGCACGCTCTGAAGACGTGCGTTGAACGCGTCGAGGGCGGCCTCGGCCTCTTCGAGGGAGATGTCCCCGCGGCGCACCAGCGTCTCGGTGTAGATCTTTCGCACCGATCGCATCTGGTCGATGATCTTGTACATGAGAGGCTGGGTGTAACTCGGGTCGTCACCCTCGTTGTGGCCGTGTCGCCGGTAGCAGACGATGTCGAGGACGACGTCGCGACGGAACGTCTCGCGATAGTCAAAGGCGAGCTGGGCCGCACGCGCGCACGCCTCGGGGTCATCGCCGTTGACGTGGAAGATCGGTGCCTGGATCATCTTGGCGACGTCGGTGGGATAGAAGCTCGAACGCGCCGAGTCCGGGGCAGTCGTAAAGCCCACCTGGTTGTTGATGACGATGTGGATCGCCCCGCCGACCCGATAGCCCGAGAGCTGGGAGAGGTTGAGGGTCTCGGCGACCACGCCCTGGCCCGCGAAAGCGGCGTCGCCGTGGATCAGGATCGGCAGGTACGGGAAGCGTCCCGAGGGCATCGCCGAGCTCGACCCGTCGTCGGGGGTGAGTACCAGGTCCTGCTTGGCCCGCACGACGCCCTCGACCACGGGGCTGACCGCCTCGAGGTGCGAGGGGTTCGACGCCATCGACACCGCGATCTCGACGCCGGACGAGCTCTGGTAGGCGCCGCGCGCTCCCTTGTGGTACTTCACGTCGCCGCTGCCCTGGACGCTCTCGGGATCGAGGTTCCCCTCGAACTCGGAGAAGATGTCGCTGTAGGACTTGCCCACGACGTTGGCCAGCACGTTGAGCCGGCCACGGTGCGCCATGCCGATCACGGCCTCGCTCAACCCCTCGTCGGCCGCGGCGTCAAGGATGGTGTGCAGGGCCACGATGGTGGACTCGCCGCCCTCGAGGCCAAAACGCTTCTGGCCCACGTAACGCGAGTGCAGGAAGCGCTCAAAGACCTCGGCCTCGTTGAGGGCCCGCAGGA
This sequence comes from Acidimicrobiales bacterium, assembly GCA_035465755.1. Taxonomy (GTDB): domain Bacteria; phylum Actinomycetota; class Acidimicrobiia; order Acidimicrobiales; family RAAP-2; genus RAAP-2. Next base: position 3,452 of record DATIVP010000164.1, read on the forward strand.
TCCGGTGCTGCTGGTCGCGCGTGGTCGTCACGCGCACCCCTTCGACGCGCTCTTGGATCCAGCGCTTCTGAGCCGGGTCCATGATGTGGCCGTACTCGATGCCGATCGTGCGGCAGTAGGCGTCGCGCAGGATCGAGAGGATCTCGGCCAGGGTCGCCTCGCGCTTGCCGGCGAGGCCGGCGACGACGAAGGAGCGTTGCAGGTCCCATATCGACAGCCCGTACGTGTCGATCTCCAGCTCGGGGTGCGGCGGCGGCGGGTCGGCGTGGAGGGGATCGAGGTGCGCGTAGAGGTGCCCGCGCACGCGATACATGTTGATGAGCTCTTGGACCCGGATGTGCTTGAGCGTGCGCTCGTCGCTGTCCTCGAAGCCCGGATTGTGGTCACTGGCCCAGTGCGAGGGTTCATAGGGCACGCCGAGCGAGGAGAAGACCTCCTCGTAGAAGTCGTGAGCCCCCGTCAGACATTCGGCGACGTACTTAAGGAACAGTCCCGACTCCGCGCCCTGGATAATCCGGTGGTCGTAGGTCGAGGTGAGCGACATGACCTTTCCCACGCCCATCTCGGCGAGAGCCCGCGGATCGGCCGCCTCGAAGCCGGCCGGCCAGGCGAGAGCGCCGACCCCGATGATCGCGCCCTGGCCGGGCATCAGGCGCGGCACCGACTGGACGGTGCCGAGAGTGCCGGGGTTGGTGAGAGAGACCGTGGCCCCCACGAAGTCGTCGGCTCCGAAGGTGCCCGCGTGGACCTTGCGCACGAGGTCCTCATAGGCCAGCAGGAAGCCGCGAAAGTCCAGCGTGTCCGCGTCGCGAATGACCGGCACCAGCAGGTTGCGCGTGCCGTCGGCCCGCTCGACGTCAACCGCCAGACCGAGGCCGACGTGCTCGTGGTGGATCACGCCCGGCGTGCCCTTGGCGTCGATGGCCTCGACGAAGGTCGAGTTCATGGACGGCACCGCCGCGAGGCCCTTGACGACGGCGAAGGCGATGAAGTGGGTGAAGGACACCTTGGCGCCGCTCGTTCGCGAGAGGTTCTCGTTCAGGGCCGCGCGGTTGATCTCGAGCAGGCGCGCGGCGACCGTGCGCACGATCGTCGCCGTGGGAACGCCCAGGCTCGCGACCATGTTGGTGACGATGCGCGCCGACGCGCCGCGAAGTGCCGTCGCGCCCTCCTCGCTTGCGACGACGGGGGGCTTGACCGGGGACGGCGCGGGAGCGGCCAGCGCTGAGGTCGTCACCGTCGGCACCGTCGAGCGCTGGTAGTCGGCGAAGAACTCGCGCCAACTGGCCGACACCGAGTCGGGGTCGAGCAGGAAACGGTCGTACATGTCATCGACCAGCCACGCGTTGGGCCCGAAGGACCCCTTGTGCGCCGACGAGGAAGGTTCGGAGGGGGCAGTCACGCGACCAGCCTAGGCCGAGGCTTGAGGATTCAACGTGGCTGATCCACGGGGCGAGCAGGTAAGTTCGCGCCGTGGACACCGCGATGCAACCCCTTCGAGGTCTGCGCGCGATGGCCTCCCCGCCGGTAGTCGGTCTCGCGGTCGCCGAACGGCGCGTCGAGGGTGCGCGCGCGAGCGTCGTGTGCGTCCACGGCGGCCTGGACCGTGGCGGTTCCTTCGCCCGCCTGGCTCGGCGTCTCGAGCGTTTCGATCTGGTGACCTATGACCGACGGGGCTATCAAGGATCACGCGCCCTGGGCGTGGGCACCCACGACGAGCACGTCGCCGACCTCCTCTCCCTCATTCGCGCGGAGCGTGAGAACTCCCCCGTCCTCGTCTTTGGCCACAGCGTGGGCGGGGTCGTCGCCCTGGGGGCCGCCGTCGCCGAGCCGTCACTCGTCGACCTGGTCGTCGCCTACGAGTCGCCTCTGCCGTGGGTACTGCCACGCGAGCACTCGCGACCCGTCCTCGGAGAGGATCCGCGCGAGGAAGCCGAGATCTTCTTCAAGCGCATGGTGTCACGAAGTTCGTGGGAGCGCCTCAGCGACACGGAAAAGGAGTCGCGCCGCCTCGACGGGCCGGCGCTGCTCGCCGATCTTCGCAGCGTGCGCGGAGTCGCCCCCTTTGATCTCTCGTCGCTCAGCGCCGCCGCGGCCTACGTCCACGGCGACGGCGTGCTCGCGCCCTACTACCGCGAACTGGCGGCCCTGTTGGCCGATCGGTTCTCCTTGCGCACGATCGAGATGACGGGCGCGGGCCACGGCGCTCACCTCGCCAATCCCGACCAGCTCGCCGAACTCTTGTCACGTCTCTGGGACGACACGTGCGCGTCGGCCTGACCGGAGCGAGCGGGTTCATCGCGACAGCGCTCGCGCGGGCGCTTACTGCGCGCGGCGATGACGTGGTGCGTTTCGTTCGGCCCGAGAGTCCCCCGACGGACGGCCCGACAATTCGCTGGAACCCTTCGCGGGGCGTGCTGGACGAGTCCGACGCTCGACGCGTGGGCGTGCTGGACGCCGTGGTTAACCTCGCGGGTGCCGGAATTGGCGAGAAGCGCTGGAGCGAGGCGCGACGCGACCTCCTGCGCTCTTCGCGTCTCAGCGCCACCGACCTGATCGTTGGATCTCTCGCCACGCTGGGCGCTGCGACCCTGCTCAACGGATCGGCGATCGGCTACTACGGCTCTCGCGGCGACGAGATCCTCGATGAGGCGTCCTCGCCCGGCCAGGACTTTCTCGCCCAGCTGTGCGTGGACTGGGAGGCGGCGGCCGGACGTGCCCCGGCGAGTGTGAGGGTGGCGCACCTTCGCACCGGCATCGTGCTCGACGTCCACGGCGGCGCCCTCGCGCGACAGCTCCCCCTCTTTCGCCTCGGCCTGGGCGGCCGTCTGGGCAGCGGTCGCCAGTGGCTTAGCCCGATCTCCCTCGCCGACGAGGTCCGCGCCATCCTCTGGGTCCTCGACCACGAGTTGCGAGGACCAGTCAATCTCACGGCGCCGACGCCGTTGACCAACGTCGAGTTCACTCGAGTTCTGGGCAGCGCCCTTCGTCGGCCCGCAGTGCTCGCGGTGCCGCGCGCGGCGCTGTCGCTGGCCCTCGGGCGAGGCCTCACCGACGGCGCCCTGCTGGCCAGCCAGAGGGTGGTGCCGACGCGCCTGCTCGAGAGCGGATTCACCTTCGACGGGGCCGACGCGAGGCTAATCGTCGCCGCCGCGCTGGCGCGCAGCAATTAACCAAATCGCAATGTTGGGGTAAAGGCCAACTACCGCTTGGTAAGTACGGCATTCAGGGTCGCGAAAAGTCCTGCCTCAAGAGGGGGGATGAACTTGTTTGCCCCCCAACCAGCCGATACAGTTGCCACGAGTCCATCTGAGATGGGTAAGCAAAGCAATTGTGACCACTCCGGTGGCACTGGGAGGCAATTCAATATGCAATTAGGACGCAAACTTCGACTCGGGATG
>DATIVP010000165.1:0-3600 GCA_035465755.1 Acidimicrobiales bacterium
CGAGATCGGCGCGAAGGGGTCGTCGCGCACGGGCGAGCCCGCGACGATGGGCAGCCACTCGTCGAGCAGCTCGACCAGCGCGCGGATCATGCGGGTCTTGGCCTGGCCGCGCTCGCCGAGCAGGATGATGTCGTGTCCGGCGAGCAGCGCCGTCTCCAGTTGGGGCAGCACCGAGTCCTCGTAGCCGAGCACCGAGTTGACGAGAGGGCGCCCTTCGACGAGGCGCGTCTCGAGATTCGCACGCATCTCCTCGCGCACCGAGCGCGGGGAAAAGCCCGCCTCGCGCAGCTCTCGAAGGGTCCGGGGCAGGGACCTGGGCGGGTGGGGGCTACTCATACAGGCACACTAGCGACGAGCCTTTCGCCCCCGACGTCGCGGCGAAAGTCCGTGACGGGCGCGAGCTCGACGAAGCCGGCCGACGCGTAGGTGGCCACCGCGGCGACGTTGGCCGCCCGGGTGCAGACGGTCGCGCTGGAGGCCCCCAGCTCGCGCAGGGCGCTCGCCGCGGCGAGGCAGATCGCCCGCCCGTAGCCGCGGCCGCGGTGTTCGCGGTGCACGCCCATCGGTTCGAGCAGTCCCGGACGACCGGCGCCGGCCGACCAGACCGTCGCCGCCGCCACCGCCGCTCCCTCGTCGTCGTAGGCGACGAGACAGCGTGCCTCGCCGTAGAGTGGGCCCTCGGCCATCGCGCGCCAGTTTTCCTCGAAGAAGGTCGAGCTCTCGAACGCCGCGCGCTGCACGGCCGCGCGCTCGGCGGCGCGCGCCGGACCGACCACTTCGACGCGCAGGCCGCCGTCGTCGACCGGGCCACCCAGGTCGCGGTGCAGCGACGTCCAGGGCTCGTCGTCTCGCCACCCCTCCTCGCTCAACAGACGTCGAAAGAGGGCGCCGGCGCGCGACTCGATGGTCCCGTCGTGGGCGAGGACGCCGCGCTCGGGCGTCGACGCGTCGGCCAGCACCGCCCGCGCCAGCTCCTCGTCGTCGTCCGCCTCGGGAGCGATGCCCATGCGCAGCACCGGTCCGTCCAACAGCCCGATGGCGAGCACGTGGCCGTCGCGGCGCCAGGTGCGCACCGCCGCGGCCGTCGCGGCCGCGCCGTAGCGCCAGAACCAGCCGACGTCGCCGGGGTGCAGCTGGACCGGACCCCCTTCTCGCTGCCAGTCGGCGAGGTCGCGCACCGCGCGGGTCAGCTCGCAGGAATCGGGCGTTGTCAGGGAGATCGGCACGTTCTCATTCAATCGCACGGGCCCGTCGACGAGCGGCCCGGGTCGATCAGGCCGCGCGCACGGTGCGTGACACCAGGTCGGCGCCGGGCCGGTAGGCCAGGTGCGCCGAGCGCGGGGCGTCGAGGATGACGAGGTCACAGCGCGCGCCGAGTCCCAGGTGGCCGACGTCGCCTCGTCGCAGCGCCGCCGCGCCGCCGCGAGTCGCGGCGTAGAGCGCCTCGTCGGGGCTGAGTCCCATCTCGCGCACCGCGAGGGCGATCACGAAGCCCATGCTCGTCACGTAGGACGTGCCCGGATTGCAGTCCGTGGCGAGCGCGATCGCCACTCCCGCGTCGAGGAAGCGCCGCGCGTCGGGATAGTTCGAGCGCGTCGAGAACTCCGCGCCGGGCAAGAGCGTGGCCACCGTGGCGGAGCCCGCGAGCGCGGCGAGGTCGGCCTCGCTGACGTGGGTGCAGTGGTCCACGCTCGCGCATTCCATCTCCACCGCGAGGCCCACCGCGCCGACGTCGGCGAGCTGGCCGCCGTGCAGGCGCAGCTCGAGCCCCGCGTCGCGAGCCTTCTCGAGCACGTGGCGGGCCTCGTCGACGCTGAAGGCCCCTCGATCACAGAAGACGTCGGCCCAGCGCGCGAGCGGCGCGCAGGCCCTCGTCATCGCACCGGCCACGAGCTCGACGTACGCGTCGCGACTCTCGAACTCCGGGGCCAGCGCGTGCGCGCCGAGGAACGTGGTCTCCTCGGTCAGCGTCGCGGCCACCTCGAGCAGACGCACCTCGCCCTCGACGGTCAGGTCGTAGCCCGACTTCACCTCGAGGGTCGTCACCCCGCCGGCGAAGAGCGCCGCGGCCCGCGCGGCCGAGGCGGCGTGCAGCGCCTCGCGCGTGGCCGCGCGTGTCGCGGCGACGGTCGAGCGGATGCCGCCCCCGTCGTAGGGCGTGCCGGCCATGCGCGCGACGAACTCGTCCACCCGGTCCCCGGCGAAGACGAGGTGGGTGTGCGAGTCCACGAAGCCCGGCACGACCGCCGCGCCCGCGCAGTCGATCGCCTCATCGGCCGCCGGTGCGTCGGCCGCCGGACCCACCCAGGCCACGCGTCCGGCCTCTTCGACGAGAGCCGCGTCGAAGATGCGCCCCATTGACGTGGCGTCGCCGAGTCGAACGTCGTTGGTCGTCAGCTCACCGATGTTGGTGTAGAGGGTCGTCACGTCTCGCGCATCGGGATGCGCACGCCGCGCTCTCTGGCCGTCTCCTCGGCGATCTCATAGCCCGCGTCGACGTGGCGGATCACGCCCATGCCGGGATCGTTGCGCAGCACGCGCGCCAGCTTCTGGGCGGCCAGTTCGGTGCCGTCGGCCACGCAGACCTGACCGGCGTGGATCGAGCGGCCGATCCCGACGCCGCCGCCGTGGTGGATCGAGACCCACGAGGCGCCCGAGGCCGTGTTGAGGAGGGCGTTGAGCAGCGGCCAGTCGGCGATCGCGTCCGAGCCGTCGAGCATCGATTCGGTCTCGCGGTACGGCGAGGCCACCGAGCCGCTGTCGAGGTGGTCGCGGCCGATCACGATCGGTGCGGCGACCTCCCCGCGGGCCACGAGGTCGTTGAAGGCCAGTCCCGCGAGGTCGCGCTCGCCGTAGCCGAGCCAGCAGATCCTCGCGGGCAGTCCCTGGTACGACACTCGCTCCTCGGCCTTGGAGATCCATCGCGCGAGGGGCTCGTTGTCGGGAAAGAGCTCGAGCACGGCCCGGTCGGTGCGCGCGATGTCGGCCGGATCGCCCGACAGCGCCGCCCAGCGAAACGGGCCCTTGCCCTCGCAGAAGAGCGGGCGGATGTAGGCGGGCACGAAGCCCGGGAACGCGAAAGCCCGCTCGTAGCCGCCGAGGACGGCCTCGCCACGGATCGAGTTGCCGTAGTCGAAGACCTCGGCGCCGGCGTCGAGGAAGCCCACCATCGCCTCGACCTGCTTGGCCATGGACTGGCGCGCGCGGTCGGTGAACTCCTCGGGCTTGGTGTCGGCGTAGTGGTGCCAGTCCGCGAGCTCGATGCCCTCGGGCAGGTAGCTGAGCGGATCGTGCGCCGACGTCTGGTCCGTGACGATGTCGACCTCCACGCCGCGCGCGAGCAGCTCGGCGAAGACCGTGGCCGCGTTGCCGACGAGGCCCACGCTGAGCGCACGCCGCTCGCTGCGCGCGCTCGTCACTCGCGAGAGCGCCGCGTCGAGGTCGCTCGTCCACTCGTCCAGGTAGCGCTGCTCGACGCGGCGCGCCAGGCGCGAGGGGTCGACGTCGACGACGAGGCACACCCCGTCGTTCATGGTGACCGCGAGGGGTTGGGCCCCGCCCATGCCCCCGGCGCCGCCGGTGAGGGTCAGCGTGCCGGCG
>DATIVP010000166.1:0-5742 GCA_035465755.1 Acidimicrobiales bacterium
GGGCCTCCTCGGCCGAGGCGAAGATCGGGCGCAACTTCGTCTTCGAGTACCACATCACCGCGCCGTAGAGGGGCAGGACCGCGAGGAAGACGAGGCCGAGAACCCACGAGTAGACGAGCATCATCACGATCGCGACGATCAGGAGCAGGATGTTGGTGCCCGCGGTGACCCCGTCTTGGATCAGCAGCGTGCGGATCATGCGCATGCCGCTGATGCGCCGCTCGAGGTCGCCGATCTTGCGCCGGGCGACATAGCTCATCGGCAAGTGCAGGAGCTTGCCGGTGAGAAAGTCGAGCGAATGGGTGTCAAAGCCGATCGTGACCTTGACGATGACCCGATTGGCGACGAAGCTGATCGCGAGGCCGGCGATCACCAAACCCAGCAGAGCCAGACCGGCGCCGTTCACGCTCGAGAGGGCGTTGTGCGAAGTCAGTGAGTTGACGAGGCTGTTGATCACGACGGGCACGCCCACCTCGCAGCCGGCGAGCGCGAGGGCCAGGACGAGCGAGAACACCAGCGCGGCGCGCTGCTCGAGGAGGAACGGCACCAGCCATCCGAGCGCGAGGTTGTCGATGGGCGCCTCGTCCAGGGCGTTGGTGCGAGAGACGAAGGCCGCGTATCCCGTCCAGTCGCGTTCGAAGTCCTCACGCGCGAGCTGGCGAAGGCCAATCGCGGGGTCCGCGACGTAGACGTGGGTCGGCGTGACTTCATAGAGGACGATCCAGTGATTGCCCTTGTAGTGGACGATCGCGGGCAGCTGATACTCGTCGAGGCGCTCGGCGGAGGCGTGCACCGGCTCCACGGCGAGACCCGCGGCGCGACCCGCCTGGGTGATGCCGGTCAGCGAGGTCCCCTGGACGCCCGTGCCCGCCGCGTCACGGAGGAACGCGGTCGAGACCTTGCGCCCGAAGTGACGTGACACCATCGCGAGGCAGGCGACGCCGCAGTCGGATTCGTCGAACTGGGCCACGAAGGGAAAGCGCCGGGCGCGTCGCGTCGGATGGGAGGTGGTGCGCAGAGGTGCGCTGCCCTGGGCGATCGCCGCGTCGGTGGCGCTGAGCGCCGCGGGCTCGCTCGGTGCGCTCGTGGGCTCCTCGAGGGGCACCGCGGGGCCCGTGCTGGCCAAGTCGGCCATCTCTCTCATGCGCCCGGCGAAGCGAGGACTCGCGTCCATCAGCTCGCGCAGCACCGAGTTCGACACGCGAATCACCTCGACGTCGCTCTGGGCGACGACCGAGGCATCCGTGACGTGGTCAGTCAGTGCGGCGCGCTCGCCGAAGCAGTCGCCGCTGCGCAGGTAGCCGACGAGAGTGTCGTCCTCGCGCACGACCGCCAGAGTGCCGCGCGCGACGACGTAGACGCCGTCACTCGGCGATCCTTGCGACACGATCGTCTCGTGGGCGTGCAGCGTCACGACCTCGAAGCCCTCGAAGAAGCGTGACAGGACCGACAACTGGATCGTGGCGAACGCCGGCTGCATGCGCAACGTGCGGCGGATCTCCTCGAGGCGGACGTGGCGACGCAGCGCCTCGGCGATCGCGGGGACCTCGTCGGCGAGGGCGTCGAAGGCCTCGCGGGCCAGACGATAGACGGTCACGTCCTCGCTGGCGCGCACGGTCTCGACTCGGCGGTCGCTTTCGATGAGGGCGTCCTCGCCGAAGAGCTCGCCCGGCGTCACCTTGGCCAGCATCACTTCGGCGTCGCCGTGTCGCGTGACGACGCGGGCGCTCCCGCTACCGAGGACGTAGAGGCTGTGGGGCACCTCGCCCTCGCGGCAGATCTCCTCGCCGAAGGCGAAGGTCTCCTTGCGGAACATGTGCAAGACGAGAGTGCGCAGTTCGTCGGGCACCAACGCGACGAAGGGCACCTGGCGCAGCGCGACGAAGTCGAGCTCGACGAGCGAGCCGTCGAGGACGCCGTCGAAGGGACCTACCTCGGTGCGCGCCACGTCACAAGTCCCTTCGAGGCGTTCGCCACCGCGGTGTCGACGAGAGTCGCGGTCGCGTGGGCACGCACCGTCGGATCCTCGAGTGAGGCCGCCGTGCGCTCGCGGACCCAGACGACGGACCAGTCGCCGCCGAGTCGCAGCGGGCCGACCGCTTCGCCGAGAGGCGACGAGAGCAGCAATGGCGCGAGATCATCGCTGAGATCGCCCGAACGCACGCGACGGTGCTCGATCGTCGAGTGGGCGCGCCGGGCGATCTCCTCGAGTTCCATGGCGTCGTCGTTCGAACACGAGATCGCTTCGCGCGCGGCCGACTCGCTCGCGACCGCGCACGAGTCGATGTTCAGGATGCTCCAACGTGACCAGTCGTCCTCCAGCGTGGAAGCCAGCGCGGCGTCGTTGGCCACGACCTCGTCGAGCGCTTGGTACGCGGCGAGCCAGCGGGCGAGCACGCCCGCGCGTTCGCGCGCCCACTCTTGCCGTCCGGCGAAGGGAGCGATGGGATCAGCGGAGAGCGCGTCGAGCACGCGCGCGAGGTCGACGTCGTCGGCGTCGCGCGCGGTGAGCGTCGCGGCCACGGCCCACGAGACGACGCGGGCGCCAGTCTCGGACCAGAATCCGCCACAGAAGGCGTCGGCGCGCAGGGCGTTGGCGAGATCACCGTCCGGTCCGGTCGCCGCCTCGAGCGGGACGGTTGAGTCGCCCGAGAGGAGATCACGGCGCAGGTACCCCTCCCAGTCGGCGAAGGTGAGGGCGCGCTCGTCGAGCCAGGCGTGCAGGTCGTGGCTCGACGCCAGTCGGCGCTGGCGACGAAAGCGTTCGGCGGCCGCACGTAGTTCCTCGGCCGCGACGCTCGCCGCGGCGTCGCGACGAAGGCCATCGGCGCAGCGTTGGACCAGGGCATCCCACTCGCCGGTGAAGTAGCCCGCGAGCACGACGTCGTCGTAGGTGATCGAGGTGTCGCCCACGGTCACGAGGACGCCGTTGGGAAACGCGCTCGTGCTCGAGGTGGCCGACCCGATTGTCACTGTGGCTCCTTCACGTCATCGGTAACGGTAGGCGTGCTCGGCGACGGCAGTGTGCATAGGTGGCACAGGTCGCCGTGCGTGGTCGAAGTCTCGAAGGCCCCCGCGCCTCTCGGCGACGCGACGCGACGCCGGTCGGCACGAGGGCCAGTCGACTACTGAACTAAGCGGCCTGGCGCGAAGGTTCGGCCAGTCGCTGTCGTGTCAGAACTACTCCATCATGAATCCGCCGACGACCCCGTCGGTGTCGGACTTCTCGAGTACGAGATCCGTGTCCAGCTCCGTGGTGTCCTCAGCGGTGTCCTGCGCGTCCTTCTCTGCCATGGTCTGCCCCTCCCCCTACAAATCCGGCGTCTGTCGCCGAACGTGGCAATTAGAGCACCCGCGAGGCCGAATGTCAACGAGAAGTTGTGAATCCAAGGGGAGGAAACGTTGTGTATGGCGCGTCGTCAGTTCTCAATCTCCACACGCCAAAGAGACCGCTGATTGTCGGTGATCTCGAATTCTCAACTACTGAGAATCAACTCAGACAATGAGTCCTCCGTGTCCCGAGCGTGACGGACCCCAGTGACGGCGACCGGGGCGCCGGCGCGTTGACACTCGAGCCGTTCGCGAACCGCGAACGGCGTCACCGCCCCAGCGCCCTGGGGTCGAGGACTGATGGACTGATGACGGGTGAAGGCTTCACCCGCGAGCACTAGTCGAGGGGGTGAAGCCCGCCGACAACGTTGTCTGATTCAGACTTCTCGAGCTCGAGGTCAGCGTCGAGCTGGTCCTCGCTGACCTGGTCAGCCGCGTTCTGTGTGTCGTCCGTCATGATGCCCCTCCTCGAGTCGGCGAGATTCGCCGAACTGGGTGATTAGAGCACCGATTGTGTCGATTGTCAACGTTCATTTCGAAGTGGGGAATTACTCAGTCCCCTGCACTTAAATCGAGTTGTCACGCCGGACAACGCGGCGTCGTTCCCGGGTGAGCGGTCCGACGCAGTGCGGGCCGCTCGCTAGTGGCTCTCCTCGTTGGCCAGGTGCGCGTCGAAGTCGGCGATCGTGTCGACGCGAAAGATCCGATTGAAGAGGATGATCTTCAGGACCCAGAACACCGCGAAGCTGACAATGTTGGCGAAGGACACCAGAAAGGTGTCGAGCAGGTGCGACCAGTTGTGCTGGTTCACCAGGTGGCGAACGCCCATCGCTCCGAGCGTCGAGACGCCGATGCCCAAGACGACCATGACCCAAAAGGGCAGGACCTCCTTCACCAGGTGGCTGCGGCCGTGCTTGCCCCAGACCCAGGACCGGTGCAGGAAGTACGCGGGGATCGCGGCCACCAGGTTGCCGATCGCGGTGGCGAGAACCTCGTTCGCGGTCATGTTGGTGCCAAAGACGATCGCGATGGTGACGAAGGAGACGATCGTCGTCACGACCGAGACGCTGGTGTAGCGGATCATCTTGCGGCCCTGGTGCGTGTGGGCCCATTCCCAGATCTCACGGGGCGTACGGGGGAAGGTGGCGGTGTCGATCCCCACACGCTAATGGGACGCGTGTTCGCCGTCCATGGTCGCGCACAGCGTCGGGGCCGACTCACCAGGTCACGCGCTCCCTGGCTGGGCGGTGGCGCGACGCTGATATCGTGGCGTCGATTCGTCGCGAGCGCGGCGTGAGGGGAAGCATGGACGGCCCACTGGCAATCGACCTTCGTGGAGTGGCGAAGTCCTTCGCGAACACGGCGGTTCTGCACGACATCAACCTCGAGATCCGCGACGGCGAGTTCTTCACCATGCTCGGCCCCTCGGGCTCGGGCAAGACCACGATCCTGCGCATGGTGGCGGGCTTCGAGAGCCCCGACCGGGGAACCATCATGCTCTACGGCGAAGACGTCACCCAACGCCCCGCCCACCTGCGTCCCGTGAACACGGTCTTCCAGGACTACGCCCTCTTCCCGCACATGGACGTCCTCTCGAACGTCGAGTACGGACTGCGCGTGGCCAAGGTGGCCCGCGCCGAGCGAGAGCGCCGCGCGCGCGAGGTTCTCGCCATGGTTCGCCTCGAGGGCTTCGAGGAGAGGCGCCCCGCCCAACTCTCGGGGGGCCAGCGCCAGCGCGTGGCGCTGGCGCGCGCCATCGTGAACGAGCCCAAGGTCCTCTTGCTCGACGAACCCCTCGGCGCGCTGGATCTCAAGCTGCGCCAGGAGATGCAGGTTGAACTCAAGGCGATCCAGCGGCGCCTGGGCATCACGTTCCTCTTCGTCACTCACGACCAGGAGGAGGCGATGGCCATGAGCGACCGGATCGCCATCATGAACAAGGGCGTGATCGAGCAGGTCGGCACACCCCGCGAGATCTACGAGCGGCCAGCCTCGGCCTTCGTGGCGGGCTTCATCGGCACGTCCAACGTGCTGGTGCGCGACGGGCGCGCCCGCCTCGTGCGCCCCGAGCGGCTGCGCGTCCTCGAGCGCGGTGCCAGCACGCCAGCGGAGAGCGCTATGGAAGCTGGCACCGTCATCGACGTTGTCTATCTCGGCATGATGACGCGCATCACCGTGCACCTGGAATCGGGCGACGACGTGACGGTGCTGCGCACCAACGACGCCGCAGCCCCGTCGGGGCCGAGCGTCGCGCCGGGCGACGCCGTCAGTGTCACCTGGCGACACGCCGACGCACTGGATCTAGAGCGAGAACTAGTCTGAGGCACCAAATGAACAAAGTGGGGGAAGTATGAAGAGTCCAGTTCACGGCAGTCTGATCCGCAAGGCGGGAAGTTCCTTCGCCGCGTTGAT
>DATIVP010000167.1:0-2052 GCA_035465755.1 Acidimicrobiales bacterium
GCCACCACGTAGCCCGAGAAGTTGAACTCGGTGGAGCCGTAGATCTGGGCGGCTCGTGTGGCCTCGATGGCCCCGAGGGTCGAGACCAACGCGGTGTCCTTTTGCAGCGAGATGAAATCGTTGAGCAGCGGCGGCACCACCGTGCGCACCGCCTGAGGTAGAACCACGCGACGCATTGTCGAGGCGTGACTGAGGCCGAGGCTGCGGGCGGCCAGAATCTGGCCGTGGGGCACGGAATTGATCCCCGCGCGGTAGACCTCGGCCACGTAGGCCGAATACGAGATGGTCAACGCGGCACAGCCGTAGACCGCGGGTGACTGGCTCGAGAGCCAGCCCAGGGAGAGTGCCGGCAGGCCGAAGCCGACCATGAAGATCACCAGCAGAATGGGGATGCCGCGAAAGAGGTCGGTGTAGAGCGTCGAGAGCAGTCGAAAGGGCGCGAGCACCGGTGAGCGACTGATGCGCGCGGTCGCCAGACCGAGGCCGATGACCAGAACCAGGGCCTCGGAGACGAGGAACATCCAGATGTTCGTCACGAGTCCCGCGCCCACCGAGGACAAACCCTTGGACGGGTCGCCCTTGAGGGCCACCCACATGTCGTGGAACGAGAAGAAGTACTGACGGACCGCCGCCCCGCCGGGCGCCCAGAAGAAGACGCTGACCAGCAGGGCGATGATCCCGAGGCTCAGCACCGCCGAGACCAGCGTTCCGCGCCGTCCGGCGAGGATCAGCTTGCGCGCGGGCAGGTAGAGGCGGGCGGGATCGGGCGCTTGCGGCCCGACGACCTCATCCACGGCCTAGGGCTTGATCACCGGCACCGAGCGATAGATGCCGAGCCACTGAGCGCTCAAGCGCGCGAGCGTGCCGTTGGAGCGCAGGTGGGCGATCGCCGCGTTCACGCAGCCCACCAAGCGGTTGCCCTTCTGGAAGAGCAGGCCGTAGTGCTCGCCCACGCTCGGGAACTGACCGACCTGGACCGCGAGCGGCTTGTTCTTCTTGTCGACGATCTGGGCGCTCGCCATGTACTGGCCCGTCGGCGTGTCGATGACGAGCGCGTCGATCTGATGACTCTGCAGGGCGGCGACGGCCTGGTCGAGCGTGTTGTAGACCCGCGCCGGCTTCAGCGGCTTGATGTGGTTGTTGATGTAGGCCAGCCCCGTGGTGCCGATCTGGTCGCCGTACTGGTACGTGCGCAGCTGGGCCGGCGAGTGCGCGGTGACGATCTTGTTGCCCTTGAGGGCGATGATCGACTGCTGCACGTCGTAGTACGAGTTCGAGAAGGTGACCACCTTGGCCCGGTCCGGCGTGTAGGAGATCTCGTTGATGTCGAAGTCGAACGCCTTCTGGCCGGGCGCGTAGCTGGCGTCGAAGGGCTCCACCACCCACTTGACGTGGCTCTTGCTCACCCCCAGCGCCGCGGCGATCGCGTAGGTCACGGCCGATTCGTAGCCCTTTGCGTTGCTCGGCTTGTTACCAACGAACCACGGCGTGTAGGCCGGGCTGTCGGTGGCGACCGTCAGGTAGCCACGCTGGTGCTCGAGCGACGCGATCGACGTCGCGCAGCTGGCCAGGCTCGGCGTGGACGCGCTCGCTTGGGCGACGGCGATTCCCGTCATCGCGGCCCCCACGAGGGCGGCGGACAGGCTAAGGCGGATCAGGCGCATGGCCCTCCTTTGTGTCGGCAACGTGACGGCAGTGTAACCCGAGCGCGCCGTCAAACGTGGCGACGTCCGCAGTGCCCTCAACGCACCGGCGCCGCCCCTCGACCCGACCGTCGGGTCGGCGCGGTGGTGGACTCCACCGTGTCCGTTCGTCCTCCTTCGGAGCGATCACCCCAGACCAGAGAGGCGAGGGATCCGTTGTCAGACGCGCTCGCTAGAGTCGAGACCAACATCACGAGCGACCGAGGGACATGGCCCGACGACGTCGCCGCAACCAGCCGAAGGGCAACGGTGCGAACGCCATGCGATGGAGGAGACATGGCAGGGCAGGGTGGACGCCGTCGAGGCGACGGCTTCGTCGGGACGGTCGGCTGGGACCTCTGGAACTACA
>DATIVP010000168.1:0-5802 GCA_035465755.1 Acidimicrobiales bacterium
ACCCCGATCATCAACGACATCTCCCTGTCGTGCGAGGTCGGCACGCTGACGACGATCGTCGGACCCAACGGCGCTGGCAAGTCGACCTTCGCCAAGACCGTGGTGGGCATCCTGCGAGCGTCCACGGGACGCATCATGGTCAACGACCTCGACATCACCCGCATGCCCGGGCACCTCATCCCGCGCAACGGCCTGGTCTACGTGCCCCAGAACGACAACGTCTTCAAGAACCTGACCGTGCGCGAGAACCTCGAGGTGGGCGGATTCGCCGCCACCGGTGACACGGTGGCGCGAATGGAGGAGATCCTCACGGTCTTCACCGATCTGGCCAAGGCGCGCGAGAAGAAGGCCGGCTTCCTCTCCGGTGGCCAGCAGAACCTGCTCGCGATCGCGCGCGCCCTGATGGTCAAGCCCACCGTCATCGTCCTCGACGAGCCGACCGCCGGACTCTCGCCGGCCTACACCGACGTCGTCTGGAACCAGATCGAGCAGATCAAGGCGACCAACACGGCGGTCCTCGTGGTCGAACAGAACGTCGAGCGCGCCCTTAAGCACGCCGACTTCGTGCACATCTTCGTCGCCGGATCCAACCACGTCCACGGAACCGCGTCCGAGATCGCCTCGCTCGATCTCGCCGCGATCTTCTTGGGCCGGGCGGAGTCGAACAAGTCGTAGGGGTGGGAAGTTCCCACTTTCGCGAAACAAGAAATTGAGGGGGAGGTACCTGATGAAAGTAACAAAGCGGTGGACCCAGCGCCGTCGGGGGACGACCATCCTGGTCGCGCTCGCGACGGTGGCCTCGGTCACCAGCGTGGGCCTGGCGAGCACCGCCGGGGCGGCGAAGGCGAAGAAGTTGCCGCCTCTCGTCGTTGGCGGCATGTTCCCGTTCACGGGTTCGAAGTCGCTGCTCTCGACGTGGGGCACCCACGGCGTGGCCGTGGGTGTCTACGAAGTGAACCACAACGGCGGGGTCTTGGGTCACCAGCTCACGACGGCCTACGTCGACGACGCCGCCGACTCGGTCGACGCGCTGCCGGCGTTCCGCAAGCTGATGCTCAAGCACCCGACCTTCGTCGTGGGGCCGTTCTCGCCCACGATCGAAGCGGTGATCAAGCAGTTCCAGCCCAACAACGTGGCGGACTTCATGGTCGGCGGTCTCACGACGCTCGACAACATGAAGTACCCGTACGTGTTCCGCACGTCGTCGTCGGACTCCAACGAGGCCATTGCGATGGCGTACTACGCCATCAGCCACGGCTGGAAGACGGCGTCGCTGATCTTTGACAACTCGGACAACTCCCAGGGCTTCGTGCCGCCCCTCGAGGCGGCCTTCAAGGCGCTCGGCGGCACGGTTCAGCAGAACATCGTTCTGACCCCGGGCCAGTCGTCCTACAGTTCAGAGCTGACGCAGGCGTTCGCGGGCAACCCGCAGGTGATCTTCGACTCGATGGACACCCAGACGGCCGCCACGCTGTTCTCCGACGGCCAGCAGTTGGGCTACATGAACATCCCGTGGATCGGTGACGACCTCCAGAGCGCGCCACAAGGCTCCTACGCCAAGGCCTTCGGCCCGACGGCGTCGACGGAGCTGACGGCCGCGCTGCCGGCCTCGCCGAGCACGGCGGACAACGCCTACAACCACTTCCTGGCCGACTACCAGCTGGTGTGGCGTACGACGAGCATCATCCCGACGACCTTCAACGAGTACGACTCGGTGGTGATCGCCTCGCTCGCGATGACCTACGCCAAGTCGACGAACCCGAAGGTCTGGGTGAAGGACGTGACGAAGGTCTCGAACCCGCCGGGCAAGGTCTGCGGCACGTACGCAACGTGCGTGGCGTTGATCAAGAAGGGCGTCAAGATCAACTATGACGGAGCCGCCGGTAACGACGACTTCAACAAGTTCCACAACGTGTTCAGCGGCTTCCAGATGCTGGGATTCGACTCCAACCTGAACAACGTCCTACGCGCGACCGTGACGCCGGCCAACCTGGCGACGGTGGTGGCGAAGGAAAGCAAGTAGCCACGTAAGTGGTGTGCCTCGTCGCGGCGGATGGTGCCCCCCTCCGCCGCGACGAGGCCCCCTGCGTCGCGATCGCGACGCAGGTAGTCGTTAACCGTCTCGCGCCACGACGGCGCCGCTCGAAGGATTGAATCGTGTCAGGACTGCTCGACGGAACTCGTGTCCTCGATCTGACGACGGTCCTCGCCGGCCCCTTCGCGGGTTACCAGCTCGCCCTCCTCGGCGCGGACGTGATCAAGATCGAGATTCCCGGCACCGGGGACCTCGCCCGCGAGATGGGCGAGGACGAGGATCTCAAGGCCGTGGCCATGGGCGCGTCGTTCCTCGCCCAGAACGCCGGCAAGCGCTCGGTGACGGTCGATCTCAAGAGCGAGGCGGGCGTCGAGCTCTTCTCGCGCCTGCTCGCGAGCGCTGACGTGCTGCTTGAGAACATGCGCCCGGGGGTGCTGGCGCGCCTGGGCTTTGCCTGGGAGAGGATCCACGAGCTCAATCCACGACTGGTCTATTGCGCGGTGTCGGGCTTCGGCCAGGACGGACCGCTCGCCGGGCGCCCCGCCTACGACCAGATCATCCAGGGGCTCGCCGGGCTCTCGGACGTCACGGGTGCGCCCAGAGGGGGCCCGTCGCGCATCGGCTTTCCCATCTGTGACACCCTCGGTGGCTTCTCCGCGGCCATGGCGATCTGCGCCGGGCTGGCCCGGCGCGAACGCGACGGGATCGGCAGCTTCCTCGACGTGTCGATGCTCGAGACCGCCCTCACCGCGACCGGATGGGTCGCCTCGGACGAACTGATCGCCCGGCGTCCCGCACGACGTCACGGCAACCACAACGCGACCTCCTCACCCTCGGGGACCTTCGTCACCGGGGAGGGACTGCTCAACATCGCCGCCAACACCCAGACCCAGTTCGAGGCGATCTGCGCGGTGATCGGACGCCGCGACCTGGTGGAGGATCCCCGCTTTCTCACCCGGGGGGACCGCAAGATGAATCGTGACGCGTTGACCGTCGAGCTCGAGTCCGCCCTGTCGGCGCGCAGCGCCCTCGAATGGGAGGAGCTGCTGGCCACGGCGAGCGTCCCGGCGGGGCGCGTGCTCTCGCTGGGCTCGGCGATCGCCCAGGACCAGGTCCTCGCGCGCGGTCTGGTCCACGACGTGCCCCTCGATCTGCCCGGACGCGACCACGTGTCGCTGCTGGGTAGTGGCGTGCACGTCGACGGCAAGGCGCTCGCTCCCTCGAATCCTCCGCCCACGCTCGGTCAGCACAACGATGAGGTGCTGACAGAACTGGGATACTCCAGGGAGGAGATAGAGAGGCTGCGACGTGACAAGGTCATCTGATTCGTCCGACGTAGCGCGCTACCCGCGCGTCGAGATCATTGAAGAGGGCATGCGCGAAGGCATGCAGATCGAGAGCGCCGATATCTCCATCGACGCGAAGCTCGCTCTGCTCGACGCCCTCTCGGCGACGGGCCTGTCGACGATCGTCGTGGGCTCCTTCGTCAGCCCCAAGTGGACGCCCCAGATGGCCCAGGTCGATGAGCTGGTTCGCCGCTTCACGCCGCGCCCCGGCGTCACCTACACCGCGCTGGCTCTGAACGAGCGCGGGCGTGAGCGCATGCGCGCCTACCCCCAACTGAGTGAGCCGCGCGAGCTGCCGCGCACGCTCGTGCACCTCTGTGACGTGTTCGTGCGGCGCAACAACAATCGAACCCAAGCCGAGGAGATCGCCCAGTGGCCGCGCACCATCGCCGACGCCGTCGCCAACGGGGTCACCGAGGCCGGGATCGCGATCAACGCGGCCTGGGGATCGAACTGGCTGGGGCCATTCAGCCAGGACCAGCGCATGGAGATGCTCGAGCGCCAGTACGAGCTCTGGACCGCGGCCGGGGTCACAGTGAATCGGATCTGGATCGGCGATCCGATGGCCTGGAACCGGCCCGACGTCGTGGCCGAGCAGATGCGCGCGCTGCGCGCGCGCTGGCCCGAGGTGACGACGATCCACCTGCACCTGCACGACGCGCGCGGCACCGCGCTCACCTCGGCCTACGCGGCCCTCACCAGCCTGGGGCCCGAATGCACGCTGGTGCTCGACTCATCCGTTGGTGGCATGGGGGGATGCCCCTACGGCGGCCACGGCCGGATGACGCGCATGATTCCCACCGAGGACCTGGTGGATCTCTTGAACGAGCTCGGCATTGAGACCGGCGTCGACCTCGATCGGCTGATCGAGGCGGCCCTGCTGGCCGAGGACGTCGTCGGCCACTCCCTGTGGGGCCACGTCTCCAAGGCCGGTCCGCGCCCGCGCGGAGAGCGACTCTTCCCCATGGATCTGCCCTTCATCGAGACCGAAGCGCAGGCCCAGCACTTCCGTCTCGGGCCCTCCGCCTACGTCGGGGCACCTTCGCCCTGGACGACCCCGATCGAGTCGCCCGCGCGAGCGGCGCTCGACGCCGCGCGCGATGGGGATCGCCCGTAGAGGTGCGATGACGACCGCGCGCACGAAGGGCCGAGCCAACGGCGACACCTCGCCGGGCGTCGAGGTCGAAGCGGTCGAGACCGACGAGGGCGCGAGCGGAGGCCTGCGCTCGCTCGATCGACCGTTCGTGATCCTGCGGGTTCTTCGCGAGCGCCGCGCCTCGATGCGACTCACCGAGATCGCCACCGCCGCGTCGCTGCACCTCGCGACGACCCAGCGAATCGTGAACCTGCTGATCAAGCACGGCTACGTCGAGCGCGAGGGGCTCGACTACCGCCTCGGGATCACGTCGCTGCTCAACAGCGCGACCTTTCGCCTCACCAATCCCCTCGTGCAGATCGCTGAGCCCATCCTCCAGCAGGTCACCGCGTCGACCGGACTGACTTCGACGCTGTCGGTGCGCTACGAGTTGACCCAGGTGCTGTTGCTGCGCGTGCCGAGCAGCCCGCCACTTCGCTACCAGATGCCCCTGGGCGAACAGATGCCCCTGATGGTGGGGGGCGCGCGCGTGCTCGCCGCGGCGCTGTCGGCCGAGGACCTCGAGACGCTGCTCGAGGGAGTGGAGAACATCCCCCTGGCGAGCGGGCTGGTGCTCGGTCGCCAGGAGTTCATCGACAGTCTGCGCGTGATCCGCGAACGCGGATACGCCTTCGGTCAGGGCCAGCGCGAGGCGGGGGCCATGTCGATCGCCGTGCCGGTCTTCGACCGCGAGGGCGAGACCGTCGCCGCCATCCAGCTCTCGTCCATGATCGAAGACATCCCTCGTGACGTGGACGCCCTGGTGATGGAGTTGAAGCGCGCCAGTGCGGCCATCTCGAGGAGGATCCCGTGACGACGTACCAGGTGCGCACCTTTCGCAGCGACGAGCACCTCGCGCGCGACGACCAGCTCGCCTTTCGTCTCGCGGAGCTCGCGGCGTCGGCGCCCCGGCCCGAGGACGACGTGCTCGACATGGTGATCAATCGCGTGATCGACAACGCGGCCGTCGCGGTGGCCTCGATTGCCCGCGCCCCGGTGGTCGCGGCGCGCGACATGGCGATGCGCCACCCGCACGCGCCGGGGGCGACGGTCGTCGGGTCGCGCAGCGCACGCGTCTCGCCCGAGTGGGCGGCGTGGGCCAACGGCGTCGCGGTTCGCGAGCTCGACTTTCACGACACGTTCCTCGCCGCCGAGTACGCGCACCCGGGCGACAACATCCCGGCGATCCTCGCGCTCGCCCAGCACGCGAGCTCGCGCGGTCTCACCGGCGCCGACGTGGCCCGCGCGATCGCCGTCGCCTACGAGGTCCAGATCGACCTCTGTCG
>DATIVP010000169.1:0-1936 GCA_035465755.1 Acidimicrobiales bacterium
ACTCGAAGTCCCCGCCACCGGCGTCTCCGCGCCAGACGCGCATCGTCACGTTCGCCATTACTTCGCCTCCTCGAGTAGTTGGGCCAGTTCGTCGGGCATCGTCAGCAGCGCCGAGCGCTCGGTGCGAATCTCGGAATCGAATGACCCATTGGTCATCTGGTGGGCGAAGTTGAACTTGCCGTACTCGGCGTCGGCCTTGGGGAAGTCCTCGCGGGTGTGGCCCCCGCGCGACTCCTTACGGTTCGCGGCCCCCAGCGCGGTGCAGCGCGAGACGCTGATCATGCTCGGCAGGTCGGTCGCCAGGTTCCAGCCCGGGTTGTAGGCACGCCCGCCCTTGACCGAGAGGTTGCGCACGCGCTCGGCGAACTCTCCCAGGGCGTCGATCGCGAAGTCGATCTCAGAGCCCGTGCGGATGATGCCGACGTTGGCCTGCATCATCTCTTGGAGGTCGCGCTGGACGTCGTAGGGGTTCTCGCCGTCCTCGTTCTCGAAGGGCGCCAGGGCGTCCTTGACCGCGAGCTGCACTTCGGCGAGGTCGAAGCCGCTGGGCCCGGCGCCGGACTCTACGTAGTCAGCCGCAGCCATGCCGGCGCGACGTCCGAAGACGACCAGGTCGCTGAGCGAGTTGCCGCCCAGGCGGTTGGCGCCGTGCATGCCGCCGGCCACCTCGCCCGCCGCGTAGAGGCCGGGCACGCTGGTGGCCGCGGTGTCGGCGTCGACCTTGACGCCGCCCATGATGTAGTGGCAGGTCGGGCCGATCTCCATGGCCTCGCGAGTGATGTCCACGCCGGCGAGCTCCATGAACTGGTGGTACATCGAGGGCAGGCGCCGTCGGATGAACTCGGCCGAGCGCCGCGAGGCGATGTCGAGGTAGACGCCACCGTGGGGGCTGCCGCGGCCGGCCTTCACCTCGGTGTTGATCGCGCGCGCGACCTCGTCGCGCGGCAGCAGCTCCGGCGGGCGCCGACCGGCGGTGTGGTCGTCGTACCAGCGGTCGCCCTCCTCCTCGGATTCGGCGGTCTCGGCGCGGAACATGTCAGCGACGTAGTTGAACATGAAGCGCTGGCCCTCGCTGTTGCGCAGCACGCCGCCGTCGCCGCGTACGCCCTCGGTCACCAGCAGGCCGCGCACGCTGAGCGGCCAGACCATGCCGGTGGGGTGGAACTGAATGCACTCCATGTCGATGAGCTGGGCGCCGGCCCACAGGGCCATGGCGTGGCCGTCACCGGTGGACTCCCACGAGTTCGAGGTGAACTTCCAGGACTTGCCGACGCCGCCGGTGGCGAGGATGACGGCCTTGGCGGCGAAGGTCACGAACTCGCCGCTCGGTCGCCAGTACGCGACGCAGCCGGCGATCGCGCCGTTCTCGTCGTGGACGAGGCGCAGGACCTTGCACTCCATGAACACGTCGGTGCCCATGGAGACGACCTTCTGCTGGAGCGTGCGGATCAACTCGAGGCCCGTGCGGTCGCCCACGTGCGCCAGACGCGCGTAGCGGTGTCCGCCGAAGTCGCGCTGGAGGATCTTGCCCTCCTTGGTACGATCAAAGAGCGCGCCCCACTGCTCGAGCTCGAGGACTCGCTCGGGGCTCTCCTTCGCGTGCAGCTCGGCCATGCGGTAGTTGTTGAGCATCTTGCCGCCGCGCATGGTGTCGCGAAAGTGCACCTGCCAGTTGTCCTCGGAATAGACGTTGCCCATGGCCGCGGCCATGCCGCCCTCGGCCATGACGGTGTGGGCCTTGCCGAGGAGGCTCTTGGTGATGATCGCCACGCGCAGGCCGCGCTGCTTGGCCTCGATGGCCGCGCGCAGGCCGGCGCCGCCGGCACCGATGATCAGAACGTCGTAGTCGTGGTGTTCGTAGGGAGAGGTCACGGTCGTCCTTCTAGAAGAGCTTGTAGTCGGTGAGGGCGCCCGAAGCGACCAGGCGCACGTAGAC
>DATIVP010000170.1:0-2246 GCA_035465755.1 Acidimicrobiales bacterium
CGCGCGGCGGGCAGGCACAGGCGAATGCGGGCGAAGTGGGCGGCGCGCTCGGGATCGTGATCGCCGCGAAGTGGCGCGACGAACTGCTCTCGTGACGCGTCGATGCCCATCTCGGCGAGCACCGCGAGAAGGTCCTCCGGAGTCGGGCCCACGGGTCGCTCCAGGTTCCAGAAGTGGCGCCAGGCGTCGGACATCGCCGACAGGGGGTGGTGGTCGGGCATCTCGATCACAACACGAGAACGTGCGTGGTCCGCGAGTGCGGCGAGGAAGGGTGTGATGTCGCCCACGTTGTAGACGACGTGGTGGCAGGTGACGACGTCGGCCACTTCGACCGAACCCGCCACCGCCGGCCAGAAGCCCTCGAAAGTCGCACACGACAGTCCGCGCGCGGCCGCGGTCTCTCTGAACATGTCGAGCATGGCCGGCTGGTGATCGACACCGATCACCCGCGACGCCGGCGGGGCGACGGCGAAGGCCGCGATGCCGCCGCCACAGCCGACGTCGAGAACGGACCCTCCCGCCGGCATCGCCTCACGCGCTCGCTGATGCGAGGGCGTGGTCTCGATGACCGGCGGGAGGGCGAACAGCTCGGGCGGATGGATCCAGGGGCTCTCTTCGGCGCCGGCGAGGATGTGCTCGGGTAGAGCCCACGCCGCCAGCGCGTCGCGCCAGGAGTCCGCCGCGCTCACGATCTAGCGACCGAGGAGCTTCGAGAACAGCCCGCCGCCCGAGGACGCGTCGGCGCCGCACTGGCACCGCTCGTTCTTGGGAACGCCGGCCAGGGCCTGCTCGATGTGATTGCCGCATCCGCTCCACGTGGGCTTCTTGCAGGTCCGGCAGGTTGTGCGATGACACATAGTGGTGGTGTACCTTTCTTTGTTTCTTGTATTTCGAGGCGTTAGCTGACGAGTTCGAGCGCCTTCGCCGCTGGCGAAGAGCTCCACGTCTTGTAACCACCATCGAGGTTGCGGGCGTCAAAGCCCAGTTCGTTGAGGAGTCGGGTCGCGGTGTGGCCGCGCTGGCCCACCTGGCAGATGACGACGATCTCGCCGGCGTCGAGTTCGCGGTAGCGCTCGCGGATCTCGTCGACCGGCAAGTTGATCGCGCCGGGCACCGTGCCGCGCAGGTATTCGCCGTGCGTGCGCACGTCGACCAGCTGGGCGCCGCGCGCGCGGTAGGCGTCGACCTCGCTCCACTGGACGGTCTTGACGAGACCCGACAGCACGTTCTCGGCGACGTAGCCCAGGATGTTGACGGGGTCCTTCGCCGAGCCGAAGGGCGGCGCGTAGGCCAGCTCGAGGTCGGCCAGCTCGGGAGCGGAGATGTCGCCGCGGATCGCGGTGGCCAGGACGTCGATGCGCTTGTCCACGCCTTCGGTGCCCACGCCCTGGGCGCCCAGGATCTCGCCGGTCGTGGGTTCGACCATGATCTTGAGCGCCATCGGGCGCGCGCCCGGGTAGTAGCCGGCGTGGCTCGAGGGATGCGTGTGGATGGCCAGGGCCGGCCGGCCGGCGGCGAGGAGGCGCTTCTCGTTCCAGCCCGTCGCCGCGATGGTGAGGTCGAAGACCTTCACGATCGCGGTGCCGATGGTCGAGCGAGGGCGCACCAGGCGGCCCGTCAGGTGGTCGGCCACCACGCGACCGTGTCGATTGGCCACGTTGGCGAGCGGCACCAGGGTGGCCGCGCCGTCGAGCGCGTCTGACTTCTCGGCGACGTCGCCGATCGCGTAGATCGAGTGGTCGCTCGTGCGATTGAACTCGTCCACCGCCACGCCACCGCTCGCGCCGATGGCCAGTCCCGCGCCGCGCGCGAGGCTGACGTCGGGTCGCACGCCGATTGCGACAACCACGAGGTCGGCGGGGATCACGTCGCCCGAGCGCACCTGCACCGCGCTCGGGGTGATCGCGGTCACCCCGTCGGAGAGGCGCACGTCGACGCCGTGGCGCTCCATCTCGTCGGCGACCAACTGGGCCATCTCCGGGTCGAGGGGCGCGAGCAGCTGGTCGGCGGCCTCGACGATGGTGGTCGCCACGCCGCGCTCGGTCAGGTTCTCGGCGATCTCCACCCCGATGAAGCCACCGCCGATCACGACCGCGTGGCGCGCGGCGCGATCCAGGGCGGCCGCCATGCGCTCGACGTCTTCGACCGTGCGCAGGGCGAGGGCGCGCTCGATGCCGGGCACCGGTGGGATGATCGGCGACGCGCCGGGGCTGAGTATCAGGTAGTCGTAGTCGAGCTCGAACGTC
>DATIVP010000171.1:0-2593 GCA_035465755.1 Acidimicrobiales bacterium
TCTGACGGTCGAGCCCGGCCAGATCCATTCCCTGCTCGGCGAGAACGGCGCCGGCAAGACGACGCTGATGAACGTCCTCTTCGGCCTGCTGCACCCCGACGAGGGCGAGATCCTGATCGACGGCGAGCCGGTGCGCTTCGCCAACTCCGGCGACGCGGTGCGCCGCGGCATCGGCATGGTCCACCAGCACTTCATGCTCGTGCCGGTCTTCTCGGTCACCGAGAACGTCGTGCTGGGATTCGAACCCACCAAGTCGCTCAATCGCGTGGACTACAAGCGCGCCACCGCGGACATCGTGCGCCTCTCCCAGCAGTTCAACCTCCAGGTGGATCCCGGCGCGACGGTCGAGAACCTGCCGGTCGGGCTTCAGCAGCGAGTCGAGATCCTCAAGGCCCTCTCACGCGACGCGGAGCTCCTGATCTTGGACGAGCCAACCGCGGTCCTGACCCCGCAGGAGACCGACGCGCTGATGGCCATCATGCGCTCGCTGGCGGCCGCGGGCAAGTCGATCCTGTTCATCACGCACAAGCTCAAGGAAGTGCGCGCGGTCGCCGACGTGATCACCGTCATCCGCGACGGCCGCGTCGTGGGGTCGGCGGAGCCGAGTGCCACCGAGTCCGAGCTGGCTTCGATGATGGTGGGACGCGACGTGGAGCTGACGGTGGAGAAGTCCGCGTTCAGCCCGGGTGAGAGCGTCTTTGAGATCCGCGACCTCGTGGTGCGCGACGACCGCGGGTTGGTCAAGGTGAACGGGGTGTCCCTCGACGTGCGCGCCGGGGAGATCATGGCGCTCGCCGGCGTCCAGGGCAACGGTCAGACCGAGCTCGTCGAAGCGATCGCCGGCATGCGCCACGTCGAGTCGGGAACGATCCTGCTCAACGGGCGCGACGTGACCAACCAGACCCCGCGCGAAGTGCTCGACGCCGGCCTCGGCCACATCCCCGAGGACCGCCAGCGCGACGGACTCGTCTTGTCGATGTCGGTGGCGGACAACCTGGTGCTCAACACGCCGCGGCGCGCACCCTTCGCGCGCCGCGGCACGCGCAACCTCACCGCGGTGCACGACAACGCGGTGACGCTCGCCCACGACTTCGACATCCGCACCACCTCGGTGGACGAGCCGGTCTCGTCGCTCTCCGGGGGCAACCAGCAGAAGGTCATCGTCGCGCGCGAGCTCTCGCGCCCCCTCGAGTTCCTCATGGCCTCTCAGCCCACACGCGGCCTCGACGTCGGTTCGATCGAGTACGTGCACCGCCAGATGGTCAACCACCGCAACCAGGGCAACGCCGCTCTCATCGTCTCCTCAGAGCTCGACGAGGTGCTCGCGCTGGGTGACCGCATCGCGGTCATGTTCGACGGACGCATCAGCGGCATCGTCGAACCCACGGTGAGCCGCGAGGCCATCGGCCTGCTGATGGCCGGCACGACCGAGTCCGCCGATGAGTGACGTGACGACCGAACCGCAGCCGCCGGCTGGCGCGGCGAGCGCACCCGCGCCACCGGCGCGAGGGCGTCGATGGCGCCTCAACAGCCGCAGCCCGATCATGATCACCGTCTACGCGCTGATCCTGGGCCTGGTCGTCGGCGCGCTCGTGATCATCACCACCACGCCCGCGGTCCTCGACTCCTGGCGCGGGATATTCCACAGCGGCACCGGCATCTTTCGCGCCCTCAAGGTGACCTGGGACAACGTCGGTGCGGCCTACCGCTCGATGTTCAACGGCGCGGTGGTGAATCCGGCCAGCCTGTGGCATTCGATCACGACCGGACAGGGTTGGGAGACGACGCTGACGCCGTTGTCCGAGACCTTGACCTACGCGACGCCGCTCATCATCACGAGTCTCGGCGTGGGCATCGCGTTCCAGACGGGACTGTTCAACATCGGCGCGAACGGCCAGGCGGTGCTCGGCGGCGTCACCGGAGCGATGTTCGGCTCGATGGTGCACGTGCCGGTGTTCGTGCACCTGCCACTCACGTTGGTCTGCGGCTTCGCCGGTGGCGCGTTGGCCGGCCTGGTGCCGGGATTCCTCAAGGCCTACACCGGGGCGCACGAGGTGATCGTCACCATCATGTTCAACTACGTGATCTACGCGTTCCTCCTCTTCTCGGTCCTCTCGACGCCGTTCCAAGAGCCCGGCCAGCAGAACGACATCTCGCGCACGATGGATTCGTCGGCCCAGCTCCACCCGCTCTTCGGTGCGGCGTCGGGACTGCGCGTGAACTACGGCATCGTCGTCGTCGCCCTCGCCGTCGCCTTCGCCTGGTGGTTCCTCGAGCGCTCCTCCATGGGATTTGACTTTCGCGTCACCGGCGCGAACCCGGCGGCGGCGAAGGCCTCGGGCATCAACGCGAAGGTCGTCATCATCCTGGTCTTCGTGATCTCGGGCGGACTGTCCGGACTCGCCGGCGTCGTCCAGGTCGCCAGCACGACGCACTACATCGACGGGGGATTCCTGATCGGCAGCGCCGGCATTGGCTTCACCGCGATCACGGTGGCGCTGCTCGGGCGAAACAAGCCGGGCGGGATCGTCTGGGCCTCGCTGCTCTTCGCGGCCCTCGGCGTCGGCGGGCGCGCGATGCAGGGAGCGACCGG
>DATIVP010000172.1:0-9411 GCA_035465755.1 Acidimicrobiales bacterium
GATCTCTCGCGATTCGCCGAGCGGGTCGAGGTCCTGCCCGACCGCATCTTGCTCTATGTCAATGACGGCGACGACACCCTGCGCGCGGTCCATGGTTCGGGCATCGCGCCTGCGAGCGCCTTGGTGAGGCGCAGTTCGCTCGAGGACGTCTTCTTGCGCCTGACCGGCCGGACCCTGGTGGACTGATGTCGGCGGTGGAGCCCGTCCTCGGCTGGTCGCGCTGGCGGCGCAGTTGGTGGTACCACGCGACCTACTACGCCCAGACTTGGCGTGGATCGGTCGCCGGAACCGTCCTCTTTCCGATCTTCTACCTGGCCTCTCTCGGGATCTTCGTCGGCCACCTGGTGGGCAAGCACTACGGTCTCGTCGAGGGCCAGACCTTCTTGCACTTCATCGCGCCGAGCCTTCTTGCGACCACCACGATGCAACTCGGCGAGGGAGAGTCACTCTGGCCGGTACTGGCCTCGGTCAAGTGGATCCGGACCTACCACGCGGCCGCCGCGACACCGCTGGAGCCCAAGGACATCCTCGCGGGCAAACTGTCCTGGGTCGTGACACGGAGCTTCGCGACGGGCGTCGTCTACACGATCATCATCGCCTGCTTCGGCACCCTTTCCTCGTGGTGGAGCCTCACCCTGCCGCTGCTGGGTGCTCTGATCACGTTGGCCTTCGCCGCTCCGCTCGTTGCCTACGCGGCCACCGTCGAGTCCGACGCCTCCTTTACGACGCTCTACCGATTCGCCTTCGTGCCGATGTTCCTCTTCTCGGCCACCTTCTATCCCGTCTCGGCCTACCCCTCCTACCTGCGCCCACTGGTCCAACTCGTGCCGCTCTATCACGGCGTCGCGCTCGCCAGGGCGGCCGCCTTCGGTGAGGGTGCCCCGTGGGCACTGGCGGCCCACGCGCTCGTCCTGGTCGTCATGAGCCTGGCGGGCATCGCGTGGGGTCGGCGCACGCTACGTCGGCGGTTGGTGGACTGATGCTCACGCGCGCCCTGCCCCGATTTGGCTCGCGACGATCGTGGCACATCTTCGAGCGCAACTTCGCGGTCTACCGCTCACAGTGGCTCATGCTGGTGTCGGGTTTCTTCGAGCCACTCTTCTACCTACTCAGCGTGGGGATCGGCCTCAACCACCTCGTCGGACCGCAATTGGTCGACGGGCGCATGGTGAGCTACGCGACCTTCGTCGCGCCGGGCATGCTCGCGACCTCGGCGATGAACGGCGCGGTGATCGACTCGATCTTCAACACGTTCTTTCGCCTCAAGGTCTCGCACTCCTACGACGCGGTGCTGGCGACGCCACTCGACGTCACCGACGTCGCCCTCGGCGAGGTCTGGTGGGCCCTCGGGCGCGCGGCCATCTACGCGGCGTCCTTCATCATCTGCATGGTCCTGCTCGGCGACGCCGGCGGCCCCTGGGTGGTGCTGTGCTGGCCGGCCGCGCTGGTGACGAGCTTCGCCTTCAGTTGCGCGGGGCTCGCCGCGGCCACCTACATCCGCTCCTGGCAGGACTTCGACCTGGTGACGCTGATCCAGCTGCCGCTCTTCCTCTTCTCGGCGACGTTTTTTCCCATCACGCTCTACCCGCGCTGGCTCGGGGCCCTCGTCTCGCTCTCGCCGCTCTACCAGTCGGCCACTCTGATGCGTGGACTCTCCCTCGGCCAGTTCCAGCCCGTCATGGTTGTGCGCGTCGCCTACCTGGTCGCCGTGGCGATTGCCGGTCTCTGGCTCGCCGCGCGGCGCTTTCGCCGCATCCTGGTCCCCTAGCGCGCGACGTGGCGCGCCGAGGCGATCCGAGTGACGCCCCAGAGGGCCACCGCGAGGGATGCCACCATCACGCCCGCGTCGAGTGCCATCGGCGTCGACCAGAGCGAGGTCGCGGTCCCGGGTGACGCGCCCTGGAAGAACCAGGGTGCGTGTCGGGCCACCTCGATCCACCACGCCAGCGTGCTCGCGGTGACAACGGCCGCGACGGCGCTGACGGCACCGGCCAGCGCGCACTCCGCGCGCAGCAACGCGGGCGAGATGTCCATCGCCCCGACCGCGGTCACGGCCGCCGTCGTCCAGAGGCCAACCGTGAGGATCACGAGCGCGCCGACGGCGAGGAAAGCGACGCCGTAGATCAGGTTGCCGCCGTTTCGCTGGGCCGCTGAGAGCTGATGAGCCCACAGTCCGAGACCCGCCATCGCGACGGCACCCGCCGTCGAGACGACCAGCGCGCGACCCACGGAGGGTCGGATCCGCGACCAGCCACCGCGTCGCACGAAGCGCACGAACGAAGGGGCCACGAGCAGCGCGCCAAGGCCCACGAGAAGCGTTCCCACGACGCCGGCCACGACGACGACGTCGTAGGCGAGCTGGGCACCGGCGCGTGACGCGAGGGGCATCGCGGCGGCGAAGTGTTCAGCCGACTTAGCCAGACCCGCTCCTCCGACGACCATGCCCGCCCAGGCCGCAAGCACGAGGAGGGACCCGCCGCGTCGACGAGCCTCAACTGGCGCCGAAGAACCGACCACTCGGGCCGCGTGAGAGCGCTCGCGCAGCCCCGACATCGCCACCTTCACCCGAAAGGACAGCGGCGCGCGAGCCCCGCCGAGTTCGTCTTCGAGCAACGCGAGGAACTCCTCGCCGTAGCGCTCTCGCCACGCCCTCGGATACCAGCGCAGCAGGCGTTCGAGGCGGCCGGTCACGCGACACCCCCGACGAGGCGAAGTCGCGAGGTGCTGACCTTGCTCAGGCGACGCATTTCGTTGGTCACCTCGCGCAGGGCGACGACGCCGCTCGCGGTGATGCGATAGGGGCGCCTTCTCTCCTCACTCGCCACGGGCTCGATCAGCCCCTGCTCTTCCAGTCGGGTCAGCGCGCCGTAGAGGGTTCCGGGCGAGAGCGTCACGCCGGCGAATCCTTCGACGTCCTTTAAGAGGGCGTAGCCGTGCTTGGGCCCCGACGCCAGACTCGTGAGCAGCAACAGCGGTGGGTCATTCGGCCGGCGCAACAATGGAGAGGCGGGAGTGGTCATGGCCTCACAGTACTACGTGAGACGTAATAGCGCAAGTGAAGTGATCGACCTCGTACTTACTTCCAGCGTCGGGCGCGACGGGTCAGTTCTTGGGCGTAGCCGAGCACCGAGAAGGCGGACATGAACGCCTGGTAGACAACGACGAAGAGGAACAGGCTCAGCGCGCTGCGCCGCACGCGCAGCCCCAACGGCTTGAAGACCCTCTGATTCTGGTAGTGGAAAAGCACGCCGTAGACCAGCAGCGTGACCGGTAGCACCGCGACGGTCATGGGCCCCACGATCCAGAACACGCCAAAGCAGGCCATCACGAGTCCGGGCAGCCACATGAACACGTAGGCCGTGTCGAGCAGGGGAATCATCAGGTTAAAGCCGGTGAGGACTCTCGCGTAACCGTTCTGATGGCGCCACGGCGGTACCGTGCGCAGGCCCTCGATCATGCCGCGCGCCCAGCGCGAGCGCTGACGTGCGAGCACCCGGAAGGTCTCCGGTGCGCTGGTGAAGGCGACCGCCAGCGGTTCGAAGAAGACCTTCGCGCCGTTGTTCAGCATCTTCCAGGTCAGCACGATGTCCTCGCCGATCGCGTCGGGCCAGCCCCCGGCCTCGCGCACCGCGTCGCTGCGATAGAGGCTGAACGCGCCCTGGGCCACGAGCGTGTTCTGAAAGAGGCCCTGCATGCGCTTCACCGAGGCGATGCCAAGGAAGTAGTCCCAGGTCTGCAGTCGGCTCCAGAACGTCGTACGACTGTTGCGCACCAGCACCGCGCCCGCGACGGCGCGCACGTCGCGCGGTGAGGACACCATGCGCGCCACCAACAGGCGAATCGCCGATCGCTGCAAGAGGGTGTCGGCGTCGACGGTGATCACCAATTCGCTCGTGACGCTCTCGAGTCCCCTGTTGAGCGCGTGGCTCTTGCCCGGCGTCGTTTGCTTCAGGATCTCCAAAGCGAGCCCGCAGGCCTTCGCGGTGCTCCGTGCGACGCCGATGGTGTCGTCACTCGAGCCGTTGTCGATCAGGATCACCCGCAGATCACCCGCGTAGTCCTGCTCAGAGAGCGAGCGCACCGTGTCACCGATCGCCGACTCCTCGTTGCGCGCCGCAATCAACACCGTCACCGGGTCGCGGGGCGAAGAGACCTTGAGGGGCGGTTGACGGTCGAAAGCCAGCCCGACCACGAGGAACGCAACCACGAAGCCCGGTGCGAAGGCGAGCAGCGACACGATGGCCAGGGCGGGCACGATCGTCACGTGCGCCGCGAGACCCGTGATCCACGGCCACGAGATCCACACCGACGCCGCGAGCCACAGCGTCGCCACGAAGAGAGCGACCGAGAACTTTCGTCCGACGCTGACGTAGCGCCGGGCGCGCTCTGGCGCGACCGCGGGGACGACGTAGCTGCGATGCATTCCCGACGGGGGCGCCGCCACGTCGAAGGATCCTCCGGCGGACTCGTCGGCGATGGCGGGTACGAGGAACTCGTCGTCGATCGTGGCCGGGCGCTCTCGCGTTCGGACGTTGCGACCCGCGGAACTGAGCGGCGCGTTCACGCGCACGCCCCGTTCGGCGACGTGCCCGCGCACGTCACCTCACCGACCGCCGTCGTGCGCCCTCGCGAATGCTCCACACGTGTACACATTGGTGAGCCCATCACTACGCCGCGTCACCGCTCAAACAAGTTGTGCTCAACCCGTCGACGCACGGCTTCGTGGCGCCGCCTCGATCAGTGCGATACGACCACTTTCGCACCCGCGCTCGACTCGTCTTCGGCGAGGGAGAGGTAGTGCTCCTCTTCCTGGGCGGTGTGCAGCTTGAGAATCGCGTGCAGCCCGTAAAGGACGCTTCGCAGTTCGGTGAGGTCGGTGTCGTCGGGTGCCTCGTCGCCGATGTCGTCGATCAAGTGGCCGAGACGGCGCACGCGGTGCGCGATCTCGATGTGCGCGCGGCTCATCGTGCCCATCGGGTCGCTGCCGCCGAAGAAGCGGCCCAACGCCGGATAGAGGACCATCTCCTCGGCCTCCTCATGGGGCAGCACCTGGTCGACCAGCTGGCGATGCGCCGCGCGCACGACACCCATCACGGCGCCGCGCTCGAGCGAGTCCAGGGAGTTGGCGACGGCTTCGATCTCGGCGATGACGTCGGTGATCATGCGATGCTCGTCGCGGAAACGCCGCGTGAGGGCCGAGTCCTCCTCGGTGAGGCGCCGCTCGCGACTGCTCGCGCGCAGCGCGCGCAGCGAATTGAAGATCACCGCGGCGTCGATGAGCTCCTGGAGGAGCGCACCTGACACCGCGGGCAGGTAGCCAGCCGCCGCCACGCCCATCGCGACGAGCGACAACGACATGCCCGTGACCATGCTCTCGACGGCGATACGCCGCGTTCGCCGGGCGACGTCGAGAGCCTCGTGGAGCCGGTCGAACCGGTCGACGGTGATGACGACGTCGGCCGCCTCGGACGCGGCCGTCGCCCCGCGCGCGCCCATGGCCACCCCGACGTCGGCGAGCGCCAACGCGGGGGCGTCGTTGATGCCGTCGCCCACCATGATCGTCGGAGCACGTCGGCTCTCGAGTTGGACGACGTCGAGCTTCTCGCGGGGTGAGCGCTCGGCCAGCACCTCGTCCACCCCCACGACCGCCCCGATCGTCTCGGCCACGTCGACGCGGTCGCCCGTGACGAGCACGACGCGTCGGATGCCGTCGCGACGCAGGGAGCGCAGCGTACGCGCCGCGTCGGGTCGCAAGGGGTCGTCGAAGACGAGCACGCCGCTGGGCCGACCGTCGACGGCGATGAAGACGGTCAGCGAGCCCTCGAGCCGCGCGCGTCGCCGAGCGGACTTCGCCCACGTGGGCGTCCCCACCAGTCCCGTCCAGCCGGCGTTGCCCATCAGGACCGTGTGACCGTCCACCACTCCACGGATGCCGCGGCCGGCAATCTCGTCGACCTCGTCGGGCAGGACCAGGGTGATACCCCGGTCGAGCGCGGCGCGCACCACCGCGGCCGCGATTACGTGCGGGGACATCTGATCCAGCGAGGCCGCGATCGTGAGCAGTTCGTCGGCCGACAGGTCGCCGGCGCACACCACGTCGCGCAGGGCCGGATGT
Source organism: Acidimicrobiales bacterium (assembly GCA_035465755.1). Lineage (GTDB taxonomy): Bacteria > Actinomycetota > Acidimicrobiia > Acidimicrobiales > RAAP-2 > RAAP-2. Next base: position 6,116 of record DATIVP010000172.1, read on the forward strand.
CCCATCGTGATCGTGCCCGTCTTGTCGATCAGGAGCGTCGTGATCTTGGCGAGCTGCTCCAAGACGGCGCCGCCCTTGATGATGATGTTGCGACGCGCGGCGCGCGACAGTCCTGAGACGAAGGCGACCGGTGCGGCCAGGATCAACGGACACGGTGTCGCCACCACCAGCACCGCGACGGCCCGGGTCGCTCCGCCGACGGCCCAGGCGAGCGCGGACGTGGCCAGGGTGACGGCGAGGAAGACCAGCGCGTAGCGGTCGGCCAAGCGAACCGACGGCGCCTGGGACGACTCGGCCTCGGCCACCAGGCGAACGATGCCCGAGAACGTGCTGTCGGCCGCCACCGCCGTGGCCCTCATCTCGATCGGCGCGCCCGCGTTGACGATGCCACTGCGGATCCACTCGCCACGTTCGCGTTCGACGGGCAGCGGCTCGCCGGTCAGTGCCGATTCGTCCAACGTCGCCGCGTCACTGGTGATCGTGCCGTCCACGGGAACAAGTTCGCCCGCGGCCACCATCAAACGGTCACCGACGGCGACCTCGTCGAGCGCCACGGTCACGAGGGTGCCGTCGCGATAGCAGTGCGCCGTCTTGGGCGCGCGCGCCAGAAGCGCTGCGAGCTCGCGACGGGCCCGTCCCGCGGCCCAGCCCTCGAGCGACTGGCCCGTGGCCACCATCACACTGATGATCCCGGCCGCCAGAAACTCGCCGACCGCGACGGCCCCCACGAGGGCGAGCAGCGCGATGACGTCGACGCCGAGGCGGCCGCGACGAAGGCTCTCGACCATCGAGAGCAGAGAGAGCGCGACGCCGATGCCCGCGATGGCGATCCACGCGGCGTCACCCGCGCGTGCGGCGCCGCTCGCGTGCAGGACAGCGCCCAACGCGAGTCCCGCGAGCGCCACCACCAGGACGAGCAAGGCCAGCCGTTCGCGCGCCCACGACCGGGCCGAAGCCGATGAAGTGGCCATAACTGCGACCATAGGGTGATTCGCCCCCCGCGGCCAGGGACGAAGGTCTCTTGGCCGCGACACCGGCGACGTCACACGGCCGCCGGCCCGAGGACCGGCGGCCGTTCGCAACGCGGCGCTAGCCGCGCTTGACCGAGATCTTGTGGCTCATCTCACTGGCCGACATCTCGGGAACGTGGACGCGCACTTCCAGCACGCCGTCCCGGTAGGTCGCTGAGACGTCCTTGTCGCGCACGCCCTTGGGCAGGGGCACGCTGCGCGTCAGTGAGCCATAGCGGAACTCGCTGCGGTGCACACGGTCGCTGTCGTGCTCGTGCGACTCGGTCTTCTCCGCGGAGATGACCAGCATCCCCTCGGCGATCTCGAGCTCGATGTCCTTGTCGGGGTCGACGCCGGGCAGTTCGGCCCGCACGACCATGTCGTCGCCCTCGCGGAACTCCTCGATCGCGAACATCGGGCGCCAGAACCCTTCCTTCATGAAGTCGTCGAACCACTGACGTGACGTCCACGGAAAGAGGGACAGACCACCCGGCTCGTCGAAGTGCTTCTTCAGCATCTTGGTCTCAGACATACCAACCTCCACCTCGGGAGTGGTCACCGCCCCACCCTGAGGCGGTGGCTCTGCTTCCACTTCGACCGTAGGACGACCGCCGCGAAATGTCCAATCAACGCCGTCTATTGGCCTAATACGCTCCGTAGCCCGCGGGGCAGGGCGTGATCGACTCAGCGACGTTCGATCAGGTCCATGTAGTCGTCGCGCCACAAGTCGAAGAACTCCTCGGGCAGCAGGACCGCGTGGGTGGGCTCGAGGGCCTCGACGAATCCCCGCTCGTGGCTGACCGCGACGATGGTCCCCTTCCAGGAGCGCATCATCACGCCGAGCGCCTCGACGCTCGCCGGGTCCAGGTTGTTGGTGGGTTCGTCGAGCAGGAGAAGGTTGGCGTTGGAGGCGGCGAGGATCGCCAGAGCGAGCTTCGCGCGCTCACCACCCGAGAGGGTGCCGGGCAGCTGATGGGCGGCCGAGCCCTTGAGTCCGAAGGCCCCGAGCAGGCTGCGCCGACCGACGTCGGTGGGCACCGTCGCGTTGTCCAGGTGCGCGAGCACGGTCTTGTCGAAGTCGAGCTGCTCGTGCTCCTGGGCGAAGTAGCCCACCTCGACGTTGGCGCCGAACTTGACCACGCCACCCGAGGCCAGCTGCGTGCCCGCCAGGCAACGCAGCAGCGAGGACTTGCCCGCGCCGTTGCGCCCCACGATCACGATGCGGTCCCCGCGTCGCGTGATGAAGTTCACGTCGCGCAGCACTCGCTGGTCGCCGTAGGCGACCGCGATGTGCTCGACGGTCATGGGGACGTCGCCGCTGCGCGGAGGGGCGGGCAGCTTGAAGGTCACGCTGCGCTCGCGCTTGGTCACCTCGACGCGGTTGTCGCGCATCTTGTCGACGCGTCGGTCGAGCACCTTGGCCAGGCGAGCGCGCTTCTCGGTCTGACCGCGCATGGAGTCCGCGAGGGACTTGAGCCGATGGATCTCGGAGTCCTGGGCCGCGGCGAGCTTCTCCTCGCCGGCGATCTGGACCTCCTCTTGTTCGAGGAACTTCGAGTAGTTGCCCTTGTACTCGCGCAGCTGGCCCTCGCGCAAGGACAGGACGCGGTCGATCGCCTTGTCCAGCAGCGGCAGGTCGTGGCTGATGACGAGGACGGTGCCGCGGTAGCGCTCGAGCTCGTCGAAGAGCCAGCGCTTGGCCGCGCGGTCAAGGTGGTTGGTGGGCTCGTCCAGGATCATCATGTCGGGCTGCTCGTAGAGCACGCGCATCAGGTCCACCCGGCGGCGCTGGCCCCCCGAGAGCGACGAGAGATCCTCGAGCAGGAGATCCTCGGCGAGACCCAGCCCGGCGGCGAGGCGCGCGACTTCGGACTCGGCCTCGTAGCCGCCGCGCTCACCAAACTCCGCCTCGAGGCTCGTGAATCGCTCGATCGTCTCCTCGGTGGGGTTGGCCGCGAGCTCGTGGCGAGCGTGCTGCATCTCGGCGTCGAGCGCGTCGAGGCCGCGCGCCGAGAGGACGTGCGAGAGTCCGATGGGCTCGACGCCCAGTCCCCCGGGCACCGGCTCCTGGGGCAGGTGCGAGACCGCTCCCTGGGTCGCGACCGTACCGGAGATGCGCAGGTGCTCGGGGTGTTCGCCCAGCAGCACCGAGAGCAGCGTCGACTTGCCGGCGCCGTTGCGCCCGACCAGGCCCACCTTCTCGCCGTCACCGATCGTGAAGGAGACGGGCGCGAGCAGCCGTCGCGCGCCGATCTCGATTCCCAAGTCGCGGACGATAAGCACCGA